>JBEDKR010000162.1:0-5341 GCA_041172005.1 Pseudomonadota bacterium | reverse complement strand
TGCGCTGTTCTATCGAGTTGCCGAGCATTGAAGGGATCGTGGCCATGGTTGGCGCCGGGTTGGGGGTGTCGGTGGTACCGCAATTGCGCAGGGAGTTGCTGCGCGCTTACGACGTGCGCGAAGTGCCACTTGACGACACCCGCATGCACCGCCAAGTGGCCATGGTCTGCCGCAGCGCCGATGCAGAAGACCGGCGTCAGCTGGTTGTCCGCGCAGCCTTCATGCGAGCCTTGGGAACGCCTGAAGTGGCTGACGCAGGCAACCTCACTCAGCCGTGATGTTGGCCGCTTTAGCGACTTTCTTCCAGCGCTCAATTTCAGCCGCGATGAAGGCTTCGAACTCTGCGGGCTTCATGGCCGCAGGCTCTGCACCTTCGCGCAAGAAGAACTCTTTCATCTGCGGAGATTCAACGATCTTGTTGATCTCAGTATTGAGTCGATCGACGATGGGCTGCGGCGTGCCGGCTGCAGCCAACACCCCCCACCAAAGCTCAGACGCACTGCCCTTGTAGCCCGATTGTTCGAGCGACGGCAACTCAGGCGCTACCGGCGAACGCGTGGCGGTTGTCACGGCCAGTGCGCGGACTCGGCCGCTTTTGATTTGGGAAAGGATGGACGGCGCACTGGCCACCAAGATCTCAATCTGACCACCGAGCAAGTCGTTCGTAGCCGGGCCCATGCCCTTGTAGGGCACATGAACAATCTTGATGCCTGCCGCTTCTTTGAACAACTCAGTCGCAAAATGATTGATGCTGCCGGAACCCGACGTGCCGTAGTTCAGTTTGCCAGGCTGGGCTTTGGCGCCGGCCACCAAGTCGCCAATCGTCTTGTAAGGGGAATTCGCGGGCACGGTCACCAGCAAGGGGCCTCTGGCCAGCATGGCGACAGGTTTGAAGCTTTTGACAGCGTCGTACTGGAGGTTGGTGCGAATCGCTGCACCGGTGGTGAAGGTCGACGACAACACCACCAGCGAGTAACCATCCGGTGGCGACTTGGCCACAAAGGCGTTGGCGATCACACCGCCGCCTGCCGCCTTGTTCTCCACCAGCACCGGCTGTCCTAAAGACTCCTGCAGGAGCTTGCCGATGGCGCGGGCAAAAGTGTCGTTGGAACCACCGGGCGCACTGCCAACCACAAGTGTGATCGGCTTGGCAGGCCAAGCTGGCGTTTGTGCAAAGCTTGCAAGCGGTGCGCAAAGCACCGCCAGCACTAAGCAAGTTTGTCTTTTTATCAGCATCACGTCTCCGTTTTAGTTGTGTCCCAAGTATCGCAATACACATGCTAACAACTGGGCTCCACCAATATGATGATGTTTCGTTCATCCATACATAAAAAAAACTCACCTGTTGACGGTTCATTTTTAACTCAAAAGTGGCAGACTTGCCGACTATGAGAAGCAAGCTATTTGTCCCAGGGTCGCGGCCCGAACTTTTTTCCAAAGCTCTTGCCAGCGAGGCCGACGCACTGTCTTTCGATCTGGAAGACTCCGTCGCGCCGGCGCGCAAAGCAGAAGCGCGAAATGCACTGCGAGATTTCTTCTGTTCCGGTGCGCTCGCCGGTTGCAACAAGACCATCATCGTGCGCATCAACGCAGCAGACACGCCGTTTTATGCAGACGACATTCAGGCGATGGCGCAGACCGGCGTCCACATGCTGAACTTGCCGAAGCCGCGCGATGCCAACGATGTGCGCCACACATCGCAGGCCATCGACCAAGCACAAATCAACAACAAGGTCAGCGGCACCATCGGTCTGCTGCTGAACATTGAAACGCCCAACGCTTTGCGCACCGCACACCAACTCGCGCTGGCCGATCCACGGGTCGTCGGCCTGCAACTCGGGCTGGGGGATTTGTTTGAGCCGCTTGGGATCGCACGTCGGGACATCGCCGCCATTCAGCAAGCGATGTTTGCGGTGCGCATGGCTGCTGGTGAGGCGGGGGTGTTCGCGTATGACGCAGCATTTGCCGACATTGCCGATGAAGCCGGCTTTCTGGCAGAAGCGCAGCAAGCGCGCAGGCTAGGCTTTGTTGGCAAGAGCTGCATTCATCCCAAGCAAGTGGCCTTGGCGAACGCCGCCTTTCGACCGAGTGACGAAGAAGTTGCCCACGCGCAGCGCGTGGTGGCCGCTGCCAACAGCGCTGACACCCAAGATGTGGGCGCCTATGTGGTGGACGGCAAGATGATCGATGCACCCTTTGTGCGACGTGCAGAGGCTATTCTGGCCACTGCCGCTAGGCTCGACATCACTGGCCTGAAACCTCTTTAAAAGTACCGCCATGAATTCATTGAAGGCATCAGCCTTGCCTGCACGCACGGGCAAAACAGGGCCACTGAGCGGCTTGCGAGTACTCGACTTGAGCGCCTACATTGCCGGTCCTTATGGCTGTGCCTTGTTGGCAGATCAAGGCGCTGAAGTCATCAAAATTGAACCGCCCGCAGGTGACAACTTACGCAAATATCCGTCGACGCTAGAGACTGAGAGTCGGGCATTTTTAGGCGTCAACCGCAGCAAGCTGGGCGTGGTTCTTGACCTTAAAAAGCCCGCCGACTTAGACGCTCTTTTGGCGCTGGTGCGCACAGCCGACGTGCTGGTGCATAACTTTCGCCCCAGCGTAGCGCCGCGCCTAGGCATCAGCTACGAACAACTTCAACTGATCAATCCACGCCTGATTTATTGTGCTGTCAGCGGCTACGGCGAGACTGGTCCGCTGAGTGAAAAAGCCGGCTACGACCAAGTGTTGCAGTCGATGACCGGCATCTGCACGCTACAGGGCAAAGCCGATGGCCCGCCCGAAATCGTCTACGGCTCGGTCGTCGACTATTACGCTGCGGCGCTGGTGGCGGCGGGTGTCTCGTCGGCGCTGTATGAGCGCGAGCGCAGCGGCGTTGGCCAGCATGTGGGCATCTCGCTGTTGCGCAGTGCTTTGGCCATGCAGTCGGCGCGACTGGTCTGGGCTGAAGGCGAGCCGCGAGACGTTGGGCGCGACATGCGCTCGGGCGGTATCACGGGCCTGCACCCGACGCGTGAGGGCCATCTCTACATCTCTGCCAACACGCCGCATTTTTGGCGCGCCCTGTGCGACAAAATTGGCCTGCCTGAGCTGGCCCAAGACGAGCGCTACGACAGCGTGCGCAAACGCGCACAACACCAAAGCGACATCTTGCCGCTGTTGCATCGGGCCCTAGCAGCGCGCAGCGCCCTTGAATGGGAGGCCGTTTTTGGTGAAGAGGTGCCGTGTGCCGCAGCGCGCTCCGTCGAGGACATGTTTGACGATCCGCAGGTGTTGGCGCAAGGGCTGGTCACCGACTATGCGCACCCGGTGGTCGGACACTACCGCGGCTTCACCGCGCCGGTTGAGTTCAGCCGAACACCCGGGCCGGCGCCTTTCGCCGCACCGACGCTGGGTCAACATTCCGACGCCATACGCGCTGAAGCGCAGCGACAAGCCGGCCTAGCACCCCCGGGCGCTTGTGATGCGCACATTCATATTTACGACGCACGCTTTGCGCCGCTTGCCGGCAGACAATTGCTCAGCGGCTGCACGGTGCAAGACTACCAACGCGACATACAGCACCTGCTGGGCACGCAGCGCACGGTGATCGTCACGCCGACGGTCTACGGCACGGACAACCGCGTCACGCTGGACGCTATTTCGCAACTGGGCATTGAACACGCGCGTGGTGTGGCGGTACTGCACCCCAACGTCAGCGATGCAGAACTGCATCAACTGCACGCGGGTGGCATTCGGGGCATCCGCTTCACCTTGTTTGACCCGGTCACAGCGGTCACCTCGTTCGACATGATCGAGCCTTTGGCGGAGCGAATTCACGCATTGGGCTGGCATGTGCAGCTGCATTTGCGGGCTGAACAAATTGTGGCCCACGCCGCCTTGATTGACCGCCTGCCTTGCGCGCTGGTGTTTGACCACATGGCGCGCTTGCCAACCGGCGACGGCGGCCTGAATCAAGCCGCCTTCGACATCGTCAAACAGCGGCTGGCCCGTCGCAACACCTGGGTCAAACTCTCAGGCGCTTATCTGGACGCACGCGGGCCGCATTACGCGGGCAGCGTCGCCGCTGCGCAAGCCTTGGTCCAAGCGGCTCCCGACCGCATGGTCTGGGGCAGTGACTGGCCTCACCCGACCGAAAAACAACAACGTCCCGATGACGCGGCACTGTTTGCGTTGCTCTCGCAATGGGTGCCTGACGCGGCACTTCGGCAGCAGATTTTGGTCGGTAACGCATGCGCACTTTACGGCTTTGACACACCCTGAAAATAACTGAGGAGACAAGATGAAGACAACACAACCATCCCGTAGGAACGCGCTGCTGGCCCTGGCCGCTGCAGGCTTTGGCTCACCGTTTTCTGCGCAGGCTCAGGCCTACCCGTCCAAGCCGATTCGCGTCGTCGTGCCCTACTCTGCCGGCGGCGGCGCGGACAACTCAGCCCGCCTTTTCTCGCAGGCCATGAGTCAAATTCTCGGGCAGAGTTTCGTCGTTGAAAACCGGCCCGGTGCCAGCGGTATCGTTGCTGCCACGTTGGTGACACAAGCCCCTGCCGATGGCTACACCGTGCTGTTCGACGCCTTTGCATCAGCCGTGAACGCCGTCTCACGCAAGTTGCCCTACAGCTTCACCAAAGACTTGATTCCAGTCAGTCAAGCGGTGGATGCCCCCAGCGTGATGGTCGTTTCAAGCGCGTCGCCATTCACGTCTGTCAAAGGCTTTGTCGAGCATGCCAAGGCCAACCCCGGAAAAATTTCTTACGCCTCTTACGGCGCAGGTGGTGCTGCCCATCTGGCCGGCGAACTGCTGAAAAACCAGACAGGCATTGACATGGTGCACGTGCCTTACAAAGGCGGCGCGCCCGCCATGACCGACCTCATCGGTGGGCAGGTCAACACCTACTTTGCCAACAGCTCGTCAGCACTCGGTCACATCAAATCAGGCCGGCTCCGACCCCTCGCAGTGACCTCAGCCGAACGCGTCCCGGCACTGCCAGATGTGCCGACCTTCAGCGAGCTCGGCTACAAGGACTTTGTCATCATCGAGTGGAATGGTTTTTTTGTGCCTGGTGGCACGCCAGCAGCGGTTGTCGAAAGGCTCTCGCAAGCCTGCCAGCAAGCCGCGCAATCACCTGAAGTGCGCCAGCGGTTAGCGGCCGTCGGACTGACGCCGGTCGGCAATTCACCCGAGGCTTTTCAGAAATTTCTGGCTGGTCAAATGAAAAAGTGGGCTGACTTGATTGCCGCCAACAAGATTGTTTTAGGGGACTGACCGGGCAGACTCACAGATCGCTGTTGGCCTGCCGGAAACACGCGATCAATTGCTGCGTCGTAG
>JBEDKR010000161.1:0-5362 GCA_041172005.1 Pseudomonadota bacterium | reverse complement strand
CCCGGGCCAGAGCTGGTGTTCAGCAACAGGTCTGATGTGCCGTTCTCAGACCCGCGTTTCAGACTGGGAACCACAATGATCCCCGGTATGTCCGACAGCAAAAGCAAGGTGCGGTCCAACTCAGACTCTTCAACGAAGCCGCCACTTTTTAGATTTGCTAGCGTGGCGCTCAGCAAGGGGTCTCGGACTTGACTTTGGTTGGTGAGTGTTATTTTTCCGTAGCGCGGCTCGATCACCTGAAGGCGTAAAACGCCCGCCTCAATGGTTTGCGCCGGGATGATGGTTCGTGCCAAAGGGTAGCCATGGCTTCGGTAGTAATCCGTGATGCGGGCAGCCAAATCAGTCAGTTGCGACAGGTTGAGTTTTTTTCCCAGTGCATCAGCGACCAAAGCTGACAGGGTCGGTGTGTCAAAAATTGTGTTGTGGGTAATGCTGATGCCGCGCAGCACAAATGTCTGGCTGGAAAGTAGTCTGGTTCCCCCCTTGGACTTGTCAAACATTAACGAAGGGCTATTGGGGGAGAACGTGGGTGCGGGAACCGGTTGAACCTGCTGCAAGATAGAGCCGGCGTCTGGTAAGGCTAGGCCGGCTGCATGTGCTGTTGCTGTAAGGATGAGGTTGCTTGCAACGAGCAACCTCCATAGAAATTCTTTCATACGACACTGTACAAAATGTCACTGATTTATATATATCAAATTGTCTGAAACGTCTTCAGACTCACTGTCAATACCGCTTGTTTTGACCATTGCGACATCTTTGTTGTCGGCTGATGTCGGGCTTGGATTGCGGGACATGGCTGTCAAAGAAGCGCTTGCGTTCGCTGCGATCGACAATCCGATTGTCTTGACTTCAGCCATTAAATTATCCGTGAGCGTGAGCGTGGGCGTGGCTGTGGCTGTGGCTGTGGCAATGGTCAGTGAGCCGTTGTTCAATGCCAAGTTGTAGTTCGCGTCGGTGCCCGACGCAACCACGCTGTAAACGCCAGCGTTCTTGCCGGAGCCTGTGGCGGTGACGTTAGTCAGCACTGCGGTGGTTTCACCATTGACCAAGCCGGTGGCGGTAAAGCCATTCACGTTCTGCGTTGCGCCAGAGTAAACACCGGTGCCGCTGTTCGCAGTCACGACTGCATCAGCTTTGGCGATCGTCAAGTTGCCGTTGTTCAACGTCAAGTTGTAATTCGTGTCGGTGCCAGCCGCGACGATGCCGTAAGTGCCGGCGTTTTTGCCGGAGCCTGAAGCGGTCACGTCGGCTAAGACCGCAGTAGTTTCGCCACCGACGAGACCAGTCGCGGTAAATCCATTCACGCTTTGCGTCGCGCCAGAGTAAGTTGTCGATGCGCTGTTGGCGGTCACCACCGCGTTAGCTTTTGCAATAGCCAGTGAGCCGTTGTTCAAGGTCAGGTTGTAGTTCGCGTCGGTGCCGGCCGCGATGACGCTGTAAGTGCCAGCGTTCTTGCCAGAGCCAGCGGCGCTCACGCCAGTCAGCATTGCGGTGGTTTCACCATTGACCAAGCCCGTAGCGGTAAAACCTGAGACGCTTTGCGTCGCACCGGAGTAAACGCCGGTGCCGCTGTTCGCGGTGACGATCGCATCAGCTTTAGCGATGGCGAGTGAACCGTTGTTCAGCGTCAAGTTGTAGTTGCTGTCGTTGCCCGCGGCAACGACGTTGTAGTTGCCAGCGTTCTTGCCGGAGCCCGAAGCGGCGACGTTAGTCAGCACTGCGGTGGTTTCACCATTGACCAAGCCAGTCGCCGTGAAGCCGCTGACGCTTTGCGTCGCGCCCGAGTAAACGCCCGAACCGCTGTTAGCGGTCACCACAGCGTCAGCTTTGGCAATCGTGGCGCTGCTCACCGCGGTCGTGTTGGCGCTGTAGTTGGTTGCATCCGTGCCGCTCAGCGCAATGCCGCTGACGTTGATCGATTTGCCGACGCCTGCGTTCTTGTCTGCGAAGCTGGCGCTGGTGCTGTTCAACGTCAACACATCGCCCGTTACCCGGTTGTCACCCAAGGTGATGCTGGCCGTTGCATTGCCGTCATAAACCTTGCCCGCGCCGGCTGCTGTCACCGTCAATGCCCGGGCGCTGATGCTGCCGGTCGCCGCAGTCGTGTTGACGCTGTAGTTGCCACCGTTGTTGCCGTCGGCAACAACGTAGCCGCTGTTCACTTGCAGCGTGCTGGCGTTTGCGCCCAGCACGTTCTTGCTAGAAAACGCCTGGCCGACGTTAGCCATCGTGTCGCCACCGACGAGACCCGAAACGGCAACCGTACCGACAGAACTGGTGCTGCCGTCGTAGACCTTGCTGTCGCTGGCCGCGCTAAGGGTCAATGACGCCTTTGCGATTGTCAACGTACCGCCCACATACGAGACAACGTACTGTGCATTGGTTGAACTCAGCCCGCCAGCGGTGATGCTGTAGCTGCCCGCATTCCGGGCACCTTGTGACGTACCGGAGTAGCTCAAGCTGCCTGTCAAATAGCTTTGGTACGGATCAGAGTAGCTGGCGCTGTTGGCACCTGAATAGCTCAGGCTGTCGTAGGTTTTAGTGACGTTTTGCGCCGTGATCGTGAAGGTTTTGATCAGCGACTTGAGGACTGGCGTTCCGCTGGCGGACAACGCCCATTGCCCCGAGGCAGACAAAGCCGCGAAGTCGATGGTCTGCCCGGCGCTCACCGCAAAGCTGTTGCTGACGCTGCCGGTGGTGACCGTGCCGACCAAGCTGCTGGTGCCCGCTTCGCCAGTGAGCGTGCCGCTGGTGAAACTGTTGCTGACGTTGCCCGTGGTGATGCCGCCAGCCAGCCCGCCCGTACCCGCTGCACCCAACACATTGCCGGTGGTGTAGCTGTCGCTGATGCTGCCGGTGGTGATACCGCCAGCCAAGCCGCCCGTGCCAGCGGCGCCGGTGACATTGCCGGTGGTGTAGCTGCTGCTGACGTTGCCGGTGGTGATACCGCCAGCCAAGCCGCCCGTGCTCGCCGCACCCACCACATTGCCCGTGCTGAAGCTGTCGCTGATGCTGCCGGTGGTGATGACGCCAGTCAAGCCGCCTGTGCTCGCCGCACCCACCACATTGCCCGTGCTGAAGCTGTTGTTGACGTTGCCAGTCGTCAGGACACCGGCGAGTCCGCCCGTGCCAGCCGCGCCGGTGACATTGCCGGTGGTGTAGCTGCCGCTGATATTGCCAGCGGTGATGACGCCCGCCAGGCCGCCAGTACCCGCTGCGCCGCTAACGCTGCCGGTGTTGTAGCTGTTGCTGATGGACGCTGAAGACGCCGTGCCCAACAAGCCGCCCGTGCCCGCGCCACCGACCACGCTGCCGCCGAGCAAGCCGACGTTGCTGATGTTTGCGTTGTTTGAAGCCGAGCCAATCAGACCCACGTCAATCATGCCTGGGTGGTTGATGCTCAGGTTCGAGATGGTGTGGCCCAAACCGGCGAAAGCGCCAATGAACGGATTGCCCAAGGATCCGACCGGCGTGAAACCGGCCCCCAAGTTCCAGCCGGCTGTCGCGCTGGCATCGATGTTGCTGCCCAGGGCGTAATGCAGCGTCAGGTTCCCTTGCATGCCTTGCAAGTCTGTTGCCGTGCTGCTGCCCGCCGCGCCCAAGCTGTTGATGACGGTATAAGCCGTACCGCCAATGGCCAGGCTGGGTGCCGCGCCACTCAAGGTGATGGAGGCGCCGTTGTTCAGATTCAACTGGCCCGTGCCACTGGCGGCAACCCCACCGTTGGTGGTATTTGGATTGATGACCAGACCGGCGCTGTTGCCAGTCGCGGTCAGGTTGGCGTTGACGTTGACGTTGTTAGAAGCTGTCAGGGTCAGCGCGGTGTTGGCGCTCCAGCTCACGGCGTCATTGACGTTCAAATTACCGGCGCCTGCAGCTTGGCCGCTGTTGCTTTGCAAGACGACGTTGTTCGCCCCCAAGTTGGCCGAAAGCGTCGCACCGGAGATGTCGCCGCCCGCAGCCGCCACGGTGAAGTCGTTCGGGTCAATCAGCCAGGTTCCGGTTTTCCCCGTGCTAGCGGCGGTGCTGATCTTGGCTGCGTCAGCCACCGTCACATGCGCAGCACTGGTTTCAATGAACCCGCCGTTGCCACCGTTGGGCGCGCTGGCGTCCAGCGTGCCGGCCACGTTCACCGTGCCAGCAGCCATGCCGCCCAGCAAGGTGATCTTGCCTTCTTGGTTGACGATGGTGTGGGCTTCAATGTCACCCGTGTTGTTCACCATGCTGGCCAGCAGCGTGTCTTTGGCGCCGGCGCTCAGCATCACCATGCCGCCATCGGCCTTGATCAAGCCGCCGTTCTCGGCCAGGCTGTTCAGAACACTTTGGTCCACCACCATGTTGACCAAGCTGTTGCCGTTGAAGTTCAAGGTGACAGCGCTGCCGCCACCCAAGACCACAGAGCCCAGTTGCGCCACGATAGCGCCTTGGTTGCTGACCTGGTTGCCCAGCAGCGCCACATAGCCACCGCTGGCGGCGTTGAGGGTGCCCAGATTCAAGATGCGGCCTGACCCGTTACCGCTGAAGGTGCGTACGCTGCTGTTCAGGCTGGCGTCGTCCAGGTTCAAGGTTGAGGCGACCAAGCCGCCCACATTGATCTGCGAGCCGCTGCCAAACAAAATGCCGTTCGGGTTGACCAGGTAAACCTGGCCGTTGGCATTGAGGCGGCCCATGATCTGGCTGCCGTTGGTGTCGTAAATACGGTTGACCGCGATGGCGCTGGCCGACGGCTGCACAAAGTTAACCGTCTCTTGCGCACCGACGTTGAAGCTTTGCCAGTTGAGCGACAGGTTTTGGCTGGTTTGCTTGATGGTGGTGGTCAGGCCGGACTGAGTGATGGCACCAACGCCTGAAGTCACTTGGCCGCCTGCCGGCGCTGCTTGGGCGCCAGCTGCCACCAACAACAAGGCCGCCGCGATGAGCTTGCGGGCGGCGCCTTTGCCACGGCCACGCGCTGACTCTGCAACCGCGACCCAAGCATTCGCGGCATCGCTCCAAACCAGACGGTAAACCCGGTTCATGAAGTCACCAGACGAGTCCACTCGCCGCTCGACGGGCAATCGATATTTGTGGGACTTATACAAGCGTTCATTGACGCTTATTGGATATGAATGACCCTTTATTTAGTAGTCGTGCTGCCACGCGCGGTTTTATACGCGCGTGTTTTTACGTGCTCAGCATCCCTCGCGGCGATGGGGGCGTTGGCTACGCCTGCGGCAGTGAGGCTATCTCGGCCAGCGGCATGCCTGCAAGGGTGGCTTGCTGCGCCAATTCAATCAATGAATCAACACCGAGTTTGAGGTAGATCTGTGCGCGGTGGCCTTCAATCGTGCGCACGCTGATGGCGAGTTCTTTGGAAATCGTT
>JBEDKR010000160.1:0-5367 GCA_041172005.1 Pseudomonadota bacterium | reverse complement strand
AACGGTCTATGAGCGCAGCGCGCCGACGATTCTGGAAATTGGTTTTGGCATGGGCGAAGCCACAGCACAGATTGCGGCGCTGCGCCCCCAAGACAATTTCCTGTGCTGCGAAGTGCACACACCCGGCGTGGGTGCGCTGCTCAAACGCATCGACGAGCAATCACTGCAGAACATCCGCATCCTGCAACACGATGCAGTCCAAGTCATTGATCACATGCTGCCGCTGGCCAGCCTAGATGGCGCGCACATCTTTTTTCCAGACCCATGGCACAAGACCAAACACAACAAGCGCCGGTTGATCCAGCCACCGCTGATCGCCAAGCTCGCCGCCCGCCTCAAGCCCGGCGGCTACTTACACTGCGCTACCGATTGGCAACCCTATGCAGAGCAAATTCTGGAAGTGCTCAGCGCTGAGCCTTTGCTGAAAAATACCGCCGGACCCGTCGCTGGCGGCTACGCTCCCAAGCCTGATTACCGGCCACTCACCAAGTTTGAAAACCGCGGCATCAAGCTTGGCCACGGCGTCTGGGACCTGGTCTTCCAGCGCGTGTGAGCCAACTTCCCGCGCACGGTCTGACCACGCGGCTCGGTGTGAGCCCGAGCTGTGTGGGCTTGCCTGCCGGCACGTGGCGCACCATCACCGATTTTTTGATTGAACGCTTCCCGGCGATTGGCCGTGACGTTTGGCTTGAGCGCATGCAGTCGGGTCAAGTGGTTGATGAGTTCGGCGAGCACGTCACGCCCGAGAGACCGTACAAAGGCCACATGCGGGTCTATTACTACCGCGCCTTGCCAACTGAAACGCGTGTGCCTTTTGAAGCCACTGTGCTGTACCAAGACGCTCATTTGGTGATCGCCGACAAGCCGCATTTTTTACCCGTCACGCCGTCCGGTCATTACCTGCAAGAAACTTTGCTGGTACGACTTAAAAATCTGCTGGGCATTGACGCCTTGATTCCGATTCACCGGATAGACCGCGAAACCGCCGGTTTGGTGATGTTTGCCGTGCAACCGACCGAGCGCGATGCGTACCAAAGCCTGTTCCGCCGGCACGAAGTCACCAAGCACTACCAGGCTGTGGCGCCTTGGCGTGCTGACTTGTCGTTGCCACTGGTGCGCAGCAGCCGGATTGTCGAAGACGAGCCCTTTTTCAGGCAACGTGAAGTCGCTGGTGCGCCCAACAGCGAAACCCATGTGGCGGTGCTCGATGTGCAGGGCCAGCGAGCGCTGTATGCCCTGAGTCCGGTGACCGGCAAGAAGCACCAATTGCGCGTGCACATGAATGCCCTGGGCCTGCCGATTTTGAATGATCGCATGTACCCACCAGTGGCCGACACGCCCGCTGACGACTTCAGCTTGCCGTTGCAACTCCTGGCCAAGTCGATTGGTTTTACAGACCCCATAACAGGCCAGGCTCGGAACTTTGATAGTCAACTCACACTGGCGTGGCAGGTGTGACTGCTGGCATGGCGACACGTTCTATGGTTATTTCGCAGCATTTAGAGAATGCGTCTCCTTTCAGCCAAAATACCTCGCTATTTCTCACACAAGCCTTGTGACTCAATCCCAACTCAGAAAGAACCCCAACATGGCTTACTTTTCTTTTCAAAACTTCAAATCATTGCTCAGCATCGCGGCCTTGACAGCAGCAACCACGTTGACAAGTACCGCGTACGCGCAGACTGTTTTCCGCGTCACCACCATTCCCGAAGAAGCCGCCACTGAACAGACCCGCAAGTTCGGCCCGATTGTGAAATACCTGGAGAGCAAGCTGGGTCAAAAAATTGAGTTTATTCCTGTATCTGACTACCCCGCTGCAGTTGAAGCGCTGGTCAACAAGCAGGTAGACATGGTCTGGTTTGGCGGCTTCACCTTTGTCCAGGCAAGCGTGCGTTCAGGCGGCAAAATTGTGCCGATTGCCCAGCGCGAGGAAGACACCAAGTTTCAATCTGTGTTCATCACCAAACCTGACTCAGGCATCAAAACGCTGGCTGACCTCAAAGGTAAACAAGTCAGTTTTGGTTCGCAATCATCGACGTCTGGGCATTTGATGCCGCGCAGCTTTTTGCTCGACGCCAAGATTGACCCTGACAAAGACTTCAAACGCGTGGCCTATTCGGGTGCGCATGATGCAACCATCGCGTCCGTTGTCAGCGGAAAGGTCGACGCTGCGGCGCTCGACATCACCGTTTGGAACAAGTTTGTGAAAGAAGGCAAAGTGTCAGATAAAGACGCGGTGGTGTTCTTCACCACGCCGGGTTACTTCAACTACAACTGGTCAGTGCACGCAGACATGCCCGCCGCCCAGCGCGAACGGGTTAAAAAAGCATTGTTGGACATTGACCCTAAAACACCTGAAGGTAAAGAAATTTTGGATTTGAACCGCGCTAGCAAGTACATAGCAACAAAGCCCGAGAACTACCGCGGCATTGAAGCTGCTGCCCGCAGCGCTGGCTTGCTTAAATAATCAGACCCATCAACAGACTGATTAACAACGTGCAAGTTATTTTGGCCGATGCATCGGCTCGCCATCCCGCAGCCAAAGGCAATGTGCCTGATGCGCTGCGGCATGTTTCTTTAAAAGTGCAGTCAGGCGAGCAAGTGGCCGTCATTGGTCCGTCCGGCGCAGGCAAAACCACCTTGCTGCAATTGACTGCATGCGCTTTAAAACCCACGACGGGGTCGCTCCAGCTGGGCGGAGTTGACCCTTGGGGTTTACCGATCCGCGGGCTTCAAAAGCTGCGAGCGAAGTTGTTTTTGGCCCCGCAAGTGCCGCCATTGCCGCCGCGCCAGCGTGTGGTGACGGCGGTGCTAGCGGGGCTTTTGCCGCAAATGGGTATTTGGGCGAGCTTGCGCAGCCTGTTTTATCCGACGCATATTGAAACTGCCGATGCAGCCCTGGCAAGGTTTGATTTGGCTGACAAGCTTTTCGAGCGGGTTGACCGACTGTCAGGCGGTGAGCGGCAACGTGTGGGGCTGGCGCGAATCTTGGCGTCGAACGCGCAGTTGCTGCTGGTTGACGAGCCGCTGTCAGCACTGGATCCAGCGCGCAGTGAGCAGGCCATCAAAGCGCTGACCCATATTGCTGCCGAGCGCGGCGCAACGCTGGTGGCGACCTTGCACCATGTTGAAATGGCTCTGCGGTCATTTCCACGAATCATTGGTATGCGCGATGGTCAGGTTATTTTTGATCTTCCTGCCGCACAAGTTTCACCCAAGCACTTGCATGACTTGTATGCGCAGCACTTGCACGAGCTTGATGGCCCTAAAGTGGCAGCTGACCATGTGCCCGATGCGCCGTCACCTCCTGCTGTGATGCACTGCCGCTGATGCAGACGGTGATTTCACGAAACCCCAAGCGCGACCCGGCCTGGGTAGGTCGCCTGTTCTGGTTACTGGCTGGCACCGTGTTGCTGTGGCCTGTGCTTGTGCTGAGTGAATTCAAAGTCTGGACACTGTTTGAGGCCAGTAATTTAAAGCCGACCTTGAAATTTTTAAGTGACTTCTTTCCGCCAAAAATAGAAGGTGAATTTTTACTGCTGGTCGCCAAAGAAACCTGGCGTACGGTTGCCATTGCAACTGCCGGCATAGCTCTGGCACTGGTGTTGGCTGTGCCGCTGGCGCTGCTGTCGGTGCGGGTTTTGTCGGTGTCCGCGTTGACCGGAAAGATGAACAAGCTTCCCGCGGTGGTGCGCACACTGCTGCGCTGGGTCATGGTGTTGCTGCGCTGTGTCCCGGAATTGATTTGGGCGCTGATATTTGTGCGCGTGGTGGGTCTGGGGCCAACGGCGGGCGTGATCGCGATTGCACTGACCTACGGCGGCATGTTGGGCAAGGTCTATGCTGAAATTCTGGAAAGCGGTGATGCGCAAGTCACGCAGAGTTTGCTCCGCAACGGCGCGGGACGCTTACAAGCGTTTTTTTACGGCTTACTACCGCAAAACGCTGCCGAGTTGACCAGCTATTCCGTGTACCGCTGGGAGTGCGCCATTCGTTCGTCGGCCGTGCTTGGCTTTGTGGGCGCGGGTGGGTTGGGTCAGCAAATGGACGCATCGATGAAGATGTTCAATGGTTCTGAAGTCGCGACCATGCTGATTGTTTTTATGTTGCTGGTGTGGCTGGCAGATGCCACCAGCGCGTGGTTGCGTAAAGAGCTGGGGTAAGGGGTGCAAGGTTTTCGCGTATCACCCCGTAAGTTGCCGCCGCCGCTGTTCGATGCGCGGTGCAAGGCATGCTGGTTTGTGTTCGGCCTGGTCTGCCTGACCGTTGCCAGCTTTTGGACACTTGACTTGAAGTGGGCGCAGTTCTTCAGTGTGGATGCTGCTGGCCGAATGGGCAAGTTCGTTGGCGAAATGTTGGTGCCTGAAACCAGCAGCAAATTCTTGGCCAAACTCGGTTGGGCTGCGCTAGAAACACTGGCCATGAGCGCACTGGGCACACTGCTGGCGGTCATTTTTGGCTTGGCCCTGGCCGTGCCCGCCAGCAAAACGCACCATGACGACCCCGCACGGTGGCGCGGCATGACCCGCTCGGTGTTGAATATGCTGCGCAGCATTCCTGAGCTGCTCTGGGCAGCGCTGCTGCTAATCAGCGCGGGCTTGGGGCCACTGGCCGGCACGCTGGCTTTGGCGCTGCACACGTCAGGCGTGCTGGGCCGCTTGTTTGCTGAAAGCATTGAAAACGCGGGCGCGGGTCCGGCTTTTGCATTGCGCAGCCGCGGCATCAGCGAGGCCAAAATTTTTTGGTACGCCACTCTTCCGCAAATCTTGCCGCAACTCGCCAGCTACGCCCTTTACCGCTGGGAAAACAACATCCGCGCAGCCGCCGTGCTGGGCGTAGTGGGCGCGGGCGGCTTGGGCCAAATGCTGGCTTTTCACATGGGCCTGTTCCAAATGGGTGAAACTGGCAGTATTTTGCTGGCCATGCTGGTGCTGGTGGCACTTGTTGATGCCCTGAGTTTTGCCAGCCGCCGCTGGATGTCGGTATAGGCTGGCAGCCTTGTGCATGCCAAAAACCACCACTGAAACCAACCATCATCACCCGAGGGTGTCTTTGCTTCGGCAGGTCTCGCCTTTAAACCCGCTCAGTCACCCACGCTTGCACCGATTTGAGCGCATCCGGCAGTTTTGACGCATCAGTACCACCAGCCATGGCCATGTCGGCCTTGCCGCCGCCTTTGCCGCCCACCTGCTGAGCCACAAAATTAACCAGCTCGCCGGCTTTCACTTTGCCCGTGCTGTCGGCGGTGACACCAGCTGCGATTTGCACCTTATCGCCATCGACAGCGGCCAGCACGATGACGGCTGTTTTGAGCTTGTCTTTGAGCTTGTCCATGGTGTCGCGCAAGGTCTTGGCGTCAGCGCCTTC
>JBEDKR010000159.1:0-5369 GCA_041172005.1 Pseudomonadota bacterium | reverse complement strand
CCAGGCGTTTATGCGCGGGCTTACTTAGAAGGCCGGCTGACTGAAGAGCAGTTGCTGAACTTCCGTCAGGAAGTAGATGGCAAGGGTCTGTCCAGCTATCCACACCCCAAGCTCATGCCTAATTTCTGGCAGTTCCCAACGGTGTCGATGGGCCTTGGCCCGCTGATGGCCATTTACCAAGCGCGTTTCCTCAAGTACCTGCACGCACGCGGCATTGCCAACACAGAGAACCGCAAGGTTTGGGTATTCTGCGGCGACGGCGAAATGGACGAGGTCGAGTCGATGGGCGCGATTGGTTTGGCCGCTCGCGAAAAGCTCGACAACTTGGTCTTCGTCATCAACTGCAACTTGCAGCGACTTGACGGTCCAGTGCGCGGTAACGGCAAGATCATCCAAGAACTCGAAAGCGAATTCCGCGGTGCGGGCTGGAACGTTCTGAAGTTGATCTGGGGCAGCAATTGGGACCCCCTGTTGGCGCGTGACAAGGACGGCGCTTTGCGCAAGGTCATGATGGACACCTTGGACGGTGACTACCAAGCCTTGAAAGCCAACGACGGCGCTTATGTGCGCAAGCATTTCTTCGGCAAAGACCCGAGGACGCTGGAGATGGTCGCCAACATGAGCGACGACGACATCTGGAACCTGCGCCGTGGTGGCCACGACTCACAAAAAGTCTATGCCGCGTTCCACTCCGCTGTGAACCACACCGGCCAACCCAGCGTGCTGCTGATCAAGACCGTCAAAGGTTTTGGCATGGGCAAAATTGGCGAGGGCAAGAACAACGTCCACCAAACCAAAAAGCTCGCCGACGAAGACATCAAAGCCTTCCGGGACCGCTTCAATATCCCTATTCCTGACAGTCAGCTGGCCGACATTCCGTTCTACAAGCCGGCCGATGACACGCCAGAAATGCGCTACTTGCATGAGCGCCGCAAGGCCCTTGGCGGTTACTTGCCGCATCGCCGTGTCAAAGCCGATGAGCAGTTCACGGTGCCTTCGCTCGACACGTTCAAGTCGGTGATTGACCCAACTGCTGAAGGCCGGGAAATCTCGACCACCCAAGCCTATGTGCGCTTCCTCACGCAGTTGCTGCGCGACCAAGCCCTTGGCCCGCGCGTGGTGCCGATTTTGGTCGACGAAGCCCGTACCTTCGGTATGGAAGGCCTGTTCCGCCAGATCGGTATTTACAACCCGGAAGGCCAGAAATACACGCCGGTCGACAAAGACCAGGTGATGTATTACAAGGAAGACGTCAAGGGTCAGATCCTGCAAGAAGGTATCAACGAAGCCGGCGGCATGAGCAGCTGGATTGCGGCGGCTACTTCTTACAGCACTAACAACCGGATCATGATCCCGTTCTACGTGTACTACTCGATGTTCGGCTTCCAGCGCATTGGCGACCTCGCCTGGGCTGCCGGCGACATGCAGGCACGCGGCTTCTTGTTGGGCGGCACCTCGGGTCGCACCACGCTGAATGGCGAAGGCCTGCAGCACGAAGACGGTCACAGCCATATTTTGGCTGGCACCATTCCCAACTGCATCAGCTATGACCCGACCTTCGCCCACGAAGTTGGCGTCATTCTGCACCATGGCCTGAAGCGCATGGTGGAAAAGCAGGAAAACGTGTATTTCTACATCACGCTGTTGAATGAGAACTACGCGATGCCCGGCTTGGCTGCTGGCACCGAAGAGCAAATCATCAAAGGCATGTACCTGTGCAAGCCGGGCGGCAAGTCAGCCCAGCGCGTGCAGTTGCTGGGTTCCGGCACCATCCTGCGTGAAAGCATCGCGGCGCAAGAATTGCTTGAAAAAGACTGGGGCATTGCGGCTGACGTCTGGAGCTGCCCAAGCTTCAACGAGTTGACCCGTGAAGGCCAGGATTGCGAGCGTCACAACCTGCTGCACCCAACTGCTGAGCCACGTGTTTCTTTTGTCAGCCAACAGCTGGGCAATAGCGAAGGCCCGGTGGTCGCATCGACCGATTACATGAAGGCTTATGCGGAGCAGATTCGCTCCTTCATTCCAAAGGGCCGCAACTACAAAGTGCTGGGCACAGACGGTTTTGGCCGCAGCGATTTCCGCAGCAAGCTGCGTGAGCACTTTGAGATTGACCGCCATTACATCGTGTTGGCGGCGCTCAAGGCCCTCAGCGAAGACGGCAAATTGCCGGTCGCCAAGGTGGCCGAGGCGATCACAAAGTACGGCATCAATACCGACAAAATCAACCCACTTTACGCTTGAGCCCCGGCTCAGAGTGACTGAAGAACTGGAGACAAAAACATGGCATTGATAGACATCAAAGTTCCCGACATTGGCGACTTCGACGAGGTGACAGTGATCGAGATCTTGGTCAAACCAGGTGACACGGTCAAGGCCGACCAATCACTTCTGACCGTCGAGTCCGACAAGGCGTCGATGGAAATCCCATCGAGCCACGGCGGTGTGGTCAAAGAACTCCGCGTCAAGCTAGACGACAAGGTCAAGCAGGGCTCCATCGTGCTGGTGCTGGAGGCTGAAGCGGGTGCTTCGGCCGCCGCCGCGCCTGCTGCTGAACCGGTCGCCGCCCCAGCGCCGATAGCCCTGGCTGCGCCAATAGCGCAAGCTGCTGCAGTTGCAGCGCCTGTCGCCAGCGCACCGGCAGCACCTGTTGCCGCCGCGACGCCTGCCCAAGCCATGCCCGCTCATGAACCCACCGCAGTGACTGGCCAGCTGCCACATGCTTCGCCATCGGTTCGTAAATTCGCGCGTGAAATCGGTGTCCCGCTGACCGAAGTCAAAGGCAGCGGTCTGAAAGGCCGCATCACCCAAGAAGACGTGCAAGGCTTCGCCAAGTCCGTCATGGCTGGCGATGTGCGCACTCAAGCGCAGACCGTTAAAGCACCGGCAGGTTCTGGTGGCGACGGCGCAGCTTTGGGCTTGATCCCATGGCCTAAGGTCGACTTCGCCAAGTTCGGTCCTATTGAGCGCAAGGAAATGAGCCGCATCAAGAAGATCAGCGGTGCCAATCTGCTGCGCAATGCGATCATGATTCCGGCCGTCACCAACCATGACGATGCTGACATCACTGATCTCGAAGCCTTCCGTGTGTCGACCAATAAAGAAAATGAGAAGTCTGGCGTCAAGGTCACCATGCTGGCCTTTTTGATCAAAGCCTGCGTGGCTGCGCTCAAAAAATACCCGGAGTTCAACAGCTCGCTTGACGGCGATGCCATCGTCTACAAAAACTACTGGCATATCGGCTTTGCGGCAGACACGCCGAATGGTTTGATGGTGCCGGTGATTCGCGATGCCGACAAAAAAGGTGTTTTGCAGCTCAGCCAAGAAATGGGCGAGTTGGCCAAGAAAGCCCGCGACGGCAAGTTGAGCTCGGCTGAAATGACAGGCGCTACCTTCACCATCTCCAGCCTTGGCGGGATTGGCGGAAAATACTTTATGCCGATCATCAACGCCCCTGAAGTCGCGATCATGGGCGTGTCCAAGAGCACGATGGAGCCGGTGTGGGACGGCAAGCAGTTTGTGCCGCGCCTGATGTTGCCGCTGAGTTTGACTTGGGACCACCGCGTCATTGACGGCGCCGCTGCGGCCCGCTTCAATGCCTACTTGGGTCAGATTTTGGGTGACTTCCGCCGCGTCCTGCTCTGAGCCTCACCGCATGACAACCCTTGTCGTTGTGAAAAAAAATGGTCAGGTGGCGATCGCTGCCGACACCTTGGTGACGTTCGGCGACACTCGGTTGAGCAGCCGTTTCGAGTCGAACAGCAAGATCTTCAAGATCGACACGCCGACGGGCAGCAGCTACATCGGCATGGCCGGTACGGTGGCGCACTTTCCGGTGCTGCGCAAAGCGCTGGCCTCATTGCCGCGAGACCAAGTGCGTTTTGGCAGCAAGGACGAAGTCTTTGATACCTTCACGCTCCTGCACCCGGTTCTGAAAGAAAGTTTTTTCTTGCAAACCAAGGAAGACGACAACGACCCTTACGAGTCGAGCCAGTTCAGCGTGGTCATCGCCAACGCGACCGGCATCTACGGCCTTTACAGCTACCGCGAAATTTTTGAATTCAAAGAATTTTGGGGCGTCGGATCTGGCCGCAGTTTTGCGCTGGGTGCCATGCACAGTTGCTGGGACAAAGCAAAAACAGCGCGTGAAGTCGCACTGGCCGGCATTCACGCCGGTATCGAATTTGACAAAAACTCCGCCGGACCGGTGGAGGTGTTCACCCTCAAGTTGAAAGCAAGCAAATGAGTCAAGCCCATCTGATCGAAGTCAAAGTGCCAGACATCGGCGACTTTGCAGAAGTCACTATCATCGAAGTCTTGGTTAAGCCCGGCGACACCATCAAAGCCGAGCAAAGCCTGATCACGGTGGAGAGCGACAAGGCCTCGATGGAAATTCCCGCCAGCCATGCCGGTGTCGTCAAGGAGCTCAAGGTCAAGATCGGTGACGCAGTCAAGGAAGGCTCGGTTCTTCTGATGCTGGAAATAGCAGAAGCAGCTGATGCTCCGGCCACGGCACCCGTTGCCGCGGCGGTTGCCGTCGCTTCTCCTGCTTCCAGCGCGCCAGCTTCAGCCAGCCCAGCCGCTGCCCCTGCTGCCCCTGCACCTACCGCTGCCAGCTTCGCCGGCACAGCCGATTTTGAGTGCGACATGCTGGTGCTAGGCGCTGGTCCCGGCGGTTATTCAGCGGCTTTCCGCGCGGCGGACCTCGGCTTAAAAGTCATCTTGGTTGAACGCTACGCCACCCTTGGCGGTGTTTGCCTGAACGTCGGCTGCATCCCCTCGAAGGCGCTGCTGCACGTGGCCGCCGTGATGGACGAGGTCAAGCATTTCGACACGCTCGGTGTGAGCTTTGGCGAACCTGTGCTCGACATTAACAAGCTGCGCACGCACAAAGAAAAAGTCGTCGGCAAGCTGACCGGTGGTCTGGCTGCCATGGCCAAGATGCGCAAGGTCACCGTGGTTCGCGGCTACGGCAATTTTGTCGGCGCCAACCATGTTGAAGTCAGCGAGACCTCGGGCGACGCGCAAGTGCAGACCGGCAAGAAACAAACTATTGCGTTCAAAAATTGCATCATCGCCGCCGGCTCCCAAGCTGTGCGCCTGCCCTTCATGCCTGAAGACCCGCGCGTGGTTGATTCGACCGGCGCCCTCAACCTCAAAGAAGTGCCGAAGCGCATGCTGATCTTGGGCGGCGGCATCATCGGCCTAGAGATGGGCACGGTTTACAGCACCCTAGGCGCGCGCCTTGACGTGGTTGAGATGATGGACGGCCTGATGCAAGGTGCTGATCGCGATTTGGTCAAAATCTGGCAAAAAATGAATGCGCCGCGTTTTGACAACATCATGCTCAAGACCAAAACCGTGGGCGCCAA
>JBEDKR010000158.1:0-5402 GCA_041172005.1 Pseudomonadota bacterium | reverse complement strand
GCTGACGCAATACGGCACGCTGAACGCCGAAGTCAAAGACCTGCTGGACGACCCGAAAAGCGCGATCTTGGAAATCGACCGCAAAGTCATCGCCAAACAGCGCAGCTTGACTGCCGCTGAAACCGCAAACTTCGGCGTCCCGCTGGGCGGCTCGCTGATTCCCTGGATCGACAAAGATCTGGGCAACGGCATGTCCAAAGAAGAGTGGAAAGGCATGGCCGAGACCAACAAGATCCTCGCCCAAGGCGAAGGTTTTAGCAGCCCTGCTGTGCCGGTTGATGGCTTTTGTGTGCGCATCGGCGCCATGCGCTGCCACAGCCAGGCATTGACATTCAAGCTGAAGAAAAATGTGCCAGTAGCCGATATCGAAGCCATGATCGCCGCCGACAACGAGTGGGTCCAATTGGTGCCCAACACCCGCGAAGCCAGCATCCGCGACCTGACCCCTGTGGCGGTCACCGGCACGATGCGGATTCCGGTTGGACGTATTCGCAAGCTGGCGATGGGCGATGACTACGTCGGCGCCTTCACCGTCGGCGACCAGCTCTTGTGGGGCGCGGCTGAGCCCTTGCGCCGCATGCTGCGCATCCTGCTGGAAGCTTGAACCCTCAAGGACTTGGTGTTACTGTCTGATTTGCCCAACCCACTATCAGGAAGACCGTGCGATCAAGTTTGAGGAAAACAGAACCCGTCCAGACGGGCACTGAAGGCTTTTTCGCAGCTGCCGCTGTGCGCCGGGCGTTCACACTGAAGCTCAGCGCCAACGGCTTGGCTCTGCTGGGTCTTCTGGTTTTGGGTTGTTTAGCCAGCATCGATGCGCACGCCCTCGCCTTGGGTCGCCTCAATGTGTTGTCATCGATGGGTGAGCCACTGCGGGCTGAAGTCGAAATCACGGACTTGACGGCCGCCGACGCCGGCAGTTTGAGGCCATCGCTCGCATCAGCCGAGGCCTATAAGGCCATGGGCCTTGACTACAACCCCGACCTGAGCAGCATGCAGTTCAATGTGCAGCAAACGGCAGACGGTCGCACCCTTCTGCAACTCAACAACAGCCGGCCGGTCACGGCAGCGTTTGTCGACATCGTGCTAGAGATCAGTTGGGCTTCGGGAAAAATAAGCCGCGACTACACCCTGTTGCTGACGCCGCCAAAATCAGCTGTCGCTGTGCAGCCCTTTGCGCCAGTGCTGCCGATGTCGGCTGAACGCATTACCGTGGTGCGCGGTGACACACTGGGCCAACTGGCCATGCAAAGTTTGCCAGTCAATGTCTCGCTCGACCAGATGCTGCTGGCCTTGCTTCGCAGCAATCCGGACGCCTTCGTGGCAGGCAACGTCAACAGACTCAAAGCCGGCGCAGTGCTGACCCTGCCGACAGCCGCCGATGCCAGCACCGTGCCACGTACCGAGGCGCGCCAAACCATCGTGGCTCAAAGTCGTGACTTCAACGCCTTTCGCCGGCAACTCGCCAGCAACGCCCGCCCCGCTCAGGTTGCTGTGTCAGGCCGCGAAACCACGGGAAAAGTACAAAGCTCGGTCGAAGAAAAAACACCCGCCGCTGCCGCTGCCGACAAACTCACCCTGTCCAAGGGCGCGTTAACAGGAACAGGTGCGCCAACGGGCACGGCCAATGCTGAAGAAAAAATAGCACAACAGCGTCAAGCCAAAGACGCAGCCGATCGCTTGGCAGAGCTGTCAAAAAACATCAACGACTTGAACAAGCTGGATACAGCTCCAGCCAATACTTCAGCAGCCGCAGCAAGCACCGCCACTGAGCCGACGCCTGCTGCAAGTCCGGCAGAGCTGGCCACGGGTGCGCCACCGGCGATCACTGAAGTCGCCAACCCGGATCAACCGGGCTTGGTAGACAGGCTCTCCAATCATCCCGACGTTCTGCCTGTCGCCGCTGGCTTTTTAGGCTTGTTGCTGGCGTGGGGTTTGTTCCGTTCACGTCGGAATTCGGCCGTCGAAAACAGTGCTTTTAAAGCCGCCCTAGATGACGCCGACCGGACCGGTAAAGCTATCGCCGAATTCGAAGAACCCAAGCCGGTCACCTCAGCAACAATAGCGCCGACAGCACCGAAAGTTCGCGAAGAGCCGCTCGAAGACGACCCACTTACTCTGGCGCAAAGCGCACTAGACCTTGGCCGCGTGGATCAAGCAGAATCCCTGCTTTTAGGCGCACTTAAACGCACGCCGCAACGGCTGGCGCTGCACATCGAACTGATGGACATTTACATCGAGAAAGGTGACGCCGCCAGTTTTGAAGGCTTGGCCATTGAAGCCTTGACCATCACCGGCGGTAAAGGTGCTAACTGGGAACGGATATGCAAAAAAGGGCGAGCTCTCGACCCGACCAATCCGCTCTACCAGTCAGCCGCAGCAACCACACCTGCCAAACCGCCGTTCTCTAAGCTGGACTTTGACTTAGAGCTCGGCACCGATGCCCCTGCCAAGGCCCCGCCCCGGACAAAATCTTGAGAGTCGCGTTAGGCATCAGCTACAACGGCAGCGCTTATCACGGCTGGCAGAGCCAACTTTCAGGCAACACCATCCAAGACCAGCTCGAAAGCGCATTGGCCAAGTTCACCACGCAACCGCTGCGGGTGATGTGCGCTGGCCGCACCGATGCCGGCGTTCACGGCCTGATGCAGGTGGCGCATTTCGACACACTGCTGGAGCGCGACATGGCCTCTTGGGTGCGCGGCACCAACGCATTTTTGCCGCGCGACATCGCTGTGCAGTGGGCGCAGCAGATGCCGGACGGCCAAGACGGCTTTCACTCGCGGGCCTCGGCCATCGCCCGACGCTACGCCTACGTGCTACTCGAATCGCCGGTGCGGCCAAGCGTCGAAGCCGGCCGGGTCGGCTGGGTCTACCGAACCATGAACAGCGTTGCGGTCGAGCGTGCCGCCACCTACTTGCTGGGCGAGCATGACTTTTCTTCTTTCCGAGCGGCCCAATGCCAGGCCAAAAGCCCAGTCAAAACCATCACGAGCATCAAAGTGTCGCAGCGCGGCCCTTATTGGCGCTTTGAGTTTGAGGCCAACGCCTTTTTGCACCACATGATCCGCAACATCATGGGTTGCTTGGTCAGCGTCGGTCAGGGCAGCCACAGCCCAGAATGGATCTTAGAAGTGCTGGCGGCGCGCAGCCGCGATGCCGCAGCGCCGACTTTTTCGCCTGACGGCCTCTACTTCCTAGGCCCGGTCTATGAAGACCATTTCGGCTTGCCGAGCAGCGCGCCCGCCTATGATTGGCTGCCATGAACCAGCGAACCCGTATCAAGATTTGCGGCCTGACCCGTGAAGAAGACGTCGATGCTGCCGTTGCCGCTGGCACCGATGCCGTCGGCTTTGTGCTGTACGAGCCCAGCGCCCGCTACGTCAGCGCTACCCGCGCGGCCGAGCTGGCAGCGCGGCTGCCAGCCTATGTCACGCCGGTGCTGTTGTTCGTCAATGCAACAGCCGCAGAGGTAGCAGCAGCCTGCGCGCTGTTGCCCACCGCCCTGTTGCAGTTCCACGGCGATGAAAGCCCAGCCGATTGCCTGAGCCACGGCCGGCCTTTTGTGCGCGCCGCCCGCATTCCGCTGGATGCCCCGGCTAACTGCGATGACAGCTTTAATCTCGTAAAATACGTTTCCGATTTCAACGCAGCCCAAGCCATATTGCTCGACGCCCATGTCGACGGTTTTGGTGGTGGCGGAAAAACATTCAATTGGTCACTGCTTCCTCCAAACGTCAACGCTCACCTCGTTTTGTCTGGTGGATTGACGCCTGCAAATGTGACCGATGGCATTTTGCAAGTCAGGCCGCGCTGCAAAACGCTGGCCGTTGATGTGAGCTCCGGCGTTGAAATATCCAAGGGCATCAAAAGCGCCGACAAAATCAAGCAATTCGTTGCGGCTGTGCGTGCCGCTGACGAGCAATCCTAAAACCTTGCGGGACAGACCAAACTACAAGAGCACAGCGAATGAATTGCTCTGTCCCCAACTGATGAAGTCACCATGTACCCCTATCAACAACCCGATGTCAGTGGCCATTTCGGCATCTACGGCGGCAGTTTTGTCTCCGAAACGCTGACCCACGCGATCAATGAGCTGAAAGCGGCTTACGCGCGCTACCAGCACGACCCGGCTTTTTTGGCCGAGTTTCACTACGAACTGAAGCATTTTGTCGGCCGGCCGTCGCCGATTTACCATGCGGCCCGCATGAGCCGCGAGCAAGGCGGCGCGCAGATTTACCTCAAGCGCGAAGACCTGAACCACACCGGCGCGCACAAGATCAACAACACCATCGGCCAAGCCATGCTGGCGCGTCGCATGGGCAAGCCCCGCATCATTGCTGAAACCGGCGCCGGCCAACACGGCGTGGCAACGGCCACCATTTGCGCCCGTTACGGCCTCGAATGCGTGGTCTACATGGGCAGCGAAGACATCAAACGGCAAAGCCCCAACGTCTACCGCATGAAGCTGCTGGGTGCCACTGTGGTGCCGGTTGAGTCAGGCAGCAAGACGCTGAAAGACGCGCTCAACGAAGCCATGCGCGACTGGGTCGCCAACGTCGACAACACTTTTTACATCATCGGCACCGTGGCCGGCCCGCACCCTTACCCGATGATGGTGCGCGATTTTCAAAGCGTCATCGGCGAAGAATGTTTGACGCAAATGCCCGAGATGACTGGCGGCAAACAACCCGACGCGGTGCTCGCCTGCGTCGGCGGCGGCAGCAATGCCATGGGTATTTTTCATCCTTACATCCAGCACGAACAAACCCGTTTGATCGGCGTTGAAGCCGCTGGCGAAGGCATGGACAGCGGCAAGCATTCGGCCTCTTTACAGCGCGGCTCACCCGGCGTGTTGCACGGCAACCGCACCTATGTACTGCAAAACGAAGACGGCCAAGTGACCGAAACGCACAGCATCAGCGCCGGCCTGGACTACCCAGGCGTGGGCCCTGAGCACGCCTTTTTGAAAGACATTGGCCGTGCTGAATACGTCGGCATCACCGACGTCGAAGCGCTGTCGGCGTTTCACTACCTGTGCCGCACCGAAGGCATCATCCCGGCGCTCGAATCAGCCCATGCCGTGGCCCACGCCATGAAGCTGGCCAAGACCATGCGCGCTGACCAGTCGATTTTGGTCAACCTGTCAGGTCGCGGCGACAAAGACATCGGCACCGTGGCCGATTTGTCGAACGCCAGCTTTTACTGCCGACCCTCCTGTCAAGGACAAGGCGTCAAAGGCGGCCCAGCCGGCGAACAAGTGATTGCATTCAAATCATGAGCCGCATTCAATCCGTCATGAGCGCCCTTCTGGCGCAAAACCGCAAAGCCCTGATTCCTTACGTCACAGCTGGCTTCCCTTTCGCTGACATCACGCCCGCGCTGATGCACGGCATGGTGGC
>JBEDKR010000157.1:0-5402 GCA_041172005.1 Pseudomonadota bacterium | reverse complement strand
ACCATGTCACGATCGCGCAAACGATCAAATGCAAGGCGCTTGTTAGCCAGCGTAGGGTTCTTGGCCAATGTGATCATGGGCTCAACAACGCGGCGCAGTTCTTTGGCTTTTGGCAGCGTGGTTTTGATGGCTTCGTGCTGAATCAGCGAATTCATCATGTTGCGCAGCATCGCCAAGCGATGTGAGCTAGTGCGATTGAGTTTACGTAATCCGTGTCCGTGGCGCATGGTGCTATTTCCTTCCAGTTTTTATAATTCAGGCAGCCGTATCAGGTACTGCCCGTGCACGGCCTCGATGAAGAGGCCTTTTCAAATCAACGCTTGTCGAGGCCAGCAGGTGGCCAGCTTTCGAGGCGCATGCCCAAGGTCAAGCCGCGGGATGCCAGCACTTCCTTGATTTCATTGAGAGATTTACGACCCAGGTTCGGCGTTTTGAGAAGTTCATTCTCGGTGCGCTGAATCAGATCGCCAATGTAGTAAATGTTCTCGGCCTTCAGGCAATTAGCCGAACGCACGGTCAGTTCAAGCTCATCAACTGGACGCAACAGAATCGGATCGAACTGTTGTGAGCTGCGCTGAACTGGCGCATCGAATGCAGCCAACTCATTACCTTCAAGCTGAGCGAACACAGCCAACTGCTCAACCAAAATCTTGGCCGAAGCGCGCACTGCATCTTCAGCAGACACGGCACCGTTGGTTTCGATTTCAAGAACCAGCTTGTCCAAGTCGGTACGCTGCTCGACGCGGGCGCTTTCAACTACGTAGCTCACGCGCTTAACAGGCGAGAACGAAGCATCCAACACAATGCGGCCAATCGACTTGGTCGACTCGTCGCCGTAACGACGCATCGTACCAGGCACATAACCGCGGCCATTTTCGACCTTGATTTGCATGTCAATCTTGCCGCCGTGCGACAGATTGACGATGACGTGT
Source organism: Pseudomonadota bacterium (assembly GCA_041172005.1). Lineage (GTDB taxonomy): Bacteria > Pseudomonadota > Gammaproteobacteria > Burkholderiales > Burkholderiaceae_C > Polaromonas. The sequence goes on along the minus strand of JBEDKR010000157.1, from coordinate 4,470 downwards.
TCAGGGTTGATGATTTCGACATCGTGCGGTGTCTGAATATCAGCCGCAGTGACTGGACCTTCGCCGTCTTTGCGCAAGCTCAGGGTGACTTCATCGCGATTGTGCAATTTGAAGACAACACCTTTGAGGTTTAGCAAAATGTTCAGAACATCTTCCTGCACACCGTCAATCGACGAGTACTCATGCAAGACGCCTGCAATGGTCACTTCCGTGGCGGCGTGGCCGACCATGGACGACAGCAGAACGCGACGCAGGGCATTGCCCAGCGTGTGACCGTAACCGCGCTCGAACGGCTCCAAAGTCACTTTTGCGCGGTTGGCAGACAACTGCTCAACGTTGATGGTTTTTGGTTTTAATAGATTAGTTTGCATGCGGTCTTCCTCTCAATACCCTCGGCACGTTACGCCGATAAGGCCGGGTGAAGCAGACCTGAGCTTGGGTGAATCCCAGGCTCAGGAACGGGGAAATTAACGTGAATACAGCTCGACGATCAACGATTCATTGACGTCAGCGGCGAATTCGTCACGGTCAGGCACTTTCTTGAAAATGCCTTCACCTTTGTCGATGCTGACATCCACCCAAGCTGGCATGCCAACTTGTTGAGCCAACTGCAACGCTTCGAGAACGCGATTCTGTTTCTTCGACTTCTCGCGGACACCAACGACGTCCCCGGTTTTCACCAAGTACGAAGGGATGTTGACTGAATGGCCATTGACGGTGATAGCTTTGTGCGACACCAACTGACGTGCTTCAGCGCGGGTTGAGCCGAAGCCCATGCGGTAAACGACGTTGTCGAGGCGGCATTCCAACAGGAACAACAGGTTGGCACCGGTATTGCCCTTGCGGCGATCAGCTTCTTCGAAGTAACGGCGGAATTGCTTTTCGAGCACGCCGTACATGCGCTTGACCTTCTGCTTTTCACGCAGTTGCAGACCGTAATCCGACGTGCGCATGCCCGAAGTACGACCGTGCTGGCCTGGCTTCGAGTCAAATTTTGCCTTGTCACCAATCGCGCGGCGAGCGCTCTTGAGAAACAAGTCAGTGCCTTCACGGCGGGAGAGTTTGGCCTTGGGGCCTAGGTAACGTGCCACTTGATTTTCCTTTTGTCATCTGCTGCACTGGGTGCAGGAGCCCTCGGTTATGAACCTGACGGCGGTGGGCTTGATAAAAATGCCAAAAGTCTGGTTGGCCACCGAAGCAGCCGACCAGACCTATGACAAGGTGAATTTAGATGCGACGACGCTTTTGTGGGCGGCAGCCGTTGTGCGGAACCGGTGTCACATCAGCAATCGAGTTGATGCGGATACCGAGAGCGCCCAGAGCACGCACTGACGATTCGCGACCAGGGCCTGGACCCTTGATTTCGACGTCGACATTCTTGATGCCCTGTTCAATGGCAGCACGACCAGCCACTTCCGACGCAACCTGAGCTGCGAAAGGTGTAGATTTACGTGAACCCTTGAAACCCTGACCACCCGAAGATGCCCATGACAAAGCGTTGCCTTGACGGTCAGTGATCGTGATGATGGTGTTGTTGAAAGAGGCATGGATGTGGGCGATGCCATCAGCCACGTTCTTACGAACTTTTTTGCGAACGCGCTGTGAAGCGCTATTGTTGGGTGCTTTTGCCATAACTTACCTTCGATTATTTCTTCAAGGACTGCGCTGCCTTACGCGGACCCTTGCGGGTACGGGCATTGGTGCGCGTACGCTGACCACGCATTGGCAGACCGCGACGATGGCGGAAACCACGGTAGCAACCGATGTCCATCAAACGCTTGATGTTCATCGTCGTCTCGCGACGCAAGTCACCTTCGATGGTGAACAGAGCGATCTGGTCACGGATCTTTTCGAGATCGCCATCAGTCAGATCTTTGATCTTTTTAGCGTAGTCAATCTCACAGGCTTCGCAAATTTTGCGAGCACGGGTGCGACCGATGCCAAAAATCGCAGTCAAGCCGATTTCGGCGTGTTGCTGTGGCGGAATGTTGATACCTGCTATACGAGCCATATGCGTCCTCTAATACTCTTTGAAATCAGCCTTGACGCTGTTTGTGGCGTGGGTCTGTGCAAATAACACGCACAACACCCTTACGGCGGATGATTTTACAGTTGCGGCAGATCTTCTTAACAGAAGCTGAAACTCTCATTTTCGTTCTCCTAAACTTTCTCTATGCGATTCGCATGAAACACGATGGCTGACTGAAGTCCGAATCAAGTGCCAGGCTTGAAGTTGGCTTTCTTCAACAGGGACTCATATTGCTGGGACATCAGGTAGTTTTGCACTTGGGCCATGAAGTCCATGGTCACTACCACGATGATCAGCAACGAAGTCCCGCCAAAGTAAAACGGCACGTTGTATTTCAGAATCAAAAATTCGGGCAACAAACACACGAATGTGATGTAGATCGCACCGGCCAACGTCAGGCGAACCAAGATCTTGTCAATGTAACGGGCAGTCTGGTCACCTGGACGAATCCCAGGAACAAAAGCACCACTCTTTTTTAGGTTGTCTGCTGTTTCGCGGCTGTTAAACACCAAGGCCGTGTAGAAAAAGCAGAAAAATATAATGGCTGATGCATAGAGCATCACGTAAATCGGCTGACCAGGCGTCAATGTGCTGGCGATGTCTCTGAGCCAACGCATGCTTTCACCGGTGCTGAACCAGCCCACTACTGTTGCCGGCAGCAAGATGATCGACGAAGCGAAGATCGGTGGGATCACGCCAGCCATGTTCAGCTTCAAAGGCAGGTGCGATGACTGTCCACCGTAGACCTTGTTGCCAACTTGCCTGCGGGCATAGTTGACCAAAATCTTTCGCTGACCACGCTCAACAAACACCACGAAGTAAGTGACCAAAGCTATCACAAGCACGATCACCAAGGCCACCAGAATACTCATGGCGCCGGTGCGAACCAACTCAAGAATACCGCCCATGGCACTTGGCAAACCAGCAGCGATACCCGCAAAAATCAGAATTGAAATACCGTTGCCCAAACCGCGTTCGGTAATTTGCTCACCCAACCACATCAGGAACATCGTGCCAGCCGTCAAACTGACAACGGCGGTCATACGGAAACCAAAACCAGGTGCCAGCACCAGCCCTGGAGAGCTTTCCAGTGCCACCGCAATGCCCATGGACTGAAACAACGCTAGACCCAAAGTGCCGTATCGTGTGTACTGTGTGATCTTGCGACGTCCGGACTCGCCTTCTTTCTTGAGCTGCTCGAATGTGGGAACCACATAAGTGAGTAACTGCATGATGATCGACGCGGAAATGTAGGGCATGATGCCCAACGCAAACACCGTAAAACGAGACAACGCACCACCCGAAAACATGTTGAACAAGTTCAGGATGCCACCTTGTTGGCCACTGAAAAGCGCCTTCAAGGATGTCGGGTCGATTCCAGGCACAGGAATGTGCGCGCCCACCCGGTAAACGACCAGCGCAAGCAGCAAGAATACAAGCCGATTGCGCAAGTCACCGAACTTGCCGGTCTTTGCAATTTGGGCGGAGCTGGTGGCCACTGATCGTTATCCGTTTAGTAGGTTGCTGAAGATGAATTTGTAGCTCGACGCGCTCAGGCGAACGAACCACCCACGGCTTCGATTGCAGCTTTGGCACCGGCAGTAGCGCCAATACCATTGAGCTTGACAGCCTTGGTCAAAACGCCGGTCTTGATGACCTTGACAGTCTTGATCATGTGGCTGACGAGACCAGCGCTTTTCAGCACCAGCATGTCAACTTCAGCCAAACCGAGTTCTTCCAGCGAAGTCAAAGTCACTTCTGCATTGAATTGCAGCTGGTGCGACTTGAAACCACGCTTTGGCAAACGGCGGTGCATAGGCATTTGACCGCCCTCAAAACCGACTTTGTGGTAGCCACCCGAACGGGATTTTTGGCCTTTATGACCACGACCGGCGGTTTTACCCAGACCGGAGCCAATGCCGCGACCGACACGACGCTTAGCGTGCTTGGCGCCAGCGGCTGGCTTGATTGTGTTTAATTCCATGATGAACCTGTCCTTACAGAATCTTGACCAGGTAACTGATCTTGTTGATCATGCCGCGTACTGCGGGCGTGTCTTCCAGTTCGCTGGTGCTGTTGATACCGCGAAGGCCAAGACCACGCACCGTTGCACGGTGTGATTCCTTGGTCCCAATCGGGCTTTTGATCAGCTGGACTTTGAGTTTGTTTTCTGTCGTCATAACCGTACCGCCTTAGCCGAAGATGTCTTCGACTGTTTTTCCACGCTTGGCCGCAATATTGGAGGCCGTGGTGGATTTGTTCAGGGCGTCCATCGTGGCGCGCACCATGTTGTATGGGTTGCTCGAACCATGGCTTTTGGCCACGATATCGGTGATACCCATGACTTCGAAGACAGCGCGCATAGGGCCGCCAGCAATGATGCCGGTACCTTTTGGAGCTGGCGCCATCATGACGTTAGCGGCACCGTGGTGACCGAAGAC
>JBEDKR010000156.1:0-5441 GCA_041172005.1 Pseudomonadota bacterium | reverse complement strand
GAACCTGCGTTTGCGCCCGACGCTGCTAGACATGCCGCCAGGCACCCGCATCGTCTCGCACGCTTTCAGCATGCAAGAGTGGGAGCCCGATCAGACCTCGGCGGCTGGCACAGCCTACCTGTGGATTGTTCCCGCCAAAGTGGCCGGTGACTGGGACGTCAAGGGCCTAGCAGGCGCAGCCCCGGGCAAGCTGACGCTGCATCAGAGCTTCCAGCGAGTTGGCGGCACTTTGATGGTGGCGGGTGTTAGCCAGCCTTTGTTGGGTGCACAGTTGAGCGCCGACAAACTCAGCTTCAGCTTTTTGGGCGCTGACAAGGTGATGCAAACCATCACGGCCACTGTCACGGCGGGCAATTTGTCCGGTATGCACACGGTCAACGGCTCGAACAATGCCATTGAGGCCACGCGACTGTGACGGCGTCGCTTCAGTAAACCGTCTCGAGGTAGCTGTAGATGTAGTTCGAACCACCGGTCACGTTGCCGAGCAGGCGCGACGATTTGAAGATGCCCGAGCGGTGCGAAACGCCAAAGCCGATGTATGTGTCCTTCAAGGTGCGTGAGCCGATCAAGTCGCCCAAGCTGACGTCGATCGTCGGGTCAAGATGGTGCAGCAGTCGGGAGGTCTGCTCGCCATTGGCGGCTTGGCTGCTGACTTCCACATAGGGCACGCGCTGTGCCATCGACACGCCCATGCCCATACCAAGACGGGTTTTGACGCGGTCTTGCCATGGAAAGCCGGCGTAGTAGGCCTTCATGAACAAATCGAGTTGCACGCCATTGGCTTGTAAGCCACGGTCATCGTGGTGCGCCAAGCCAACGTAGCCGACGATGTCAATCGGCAAGCCCTGGAAGTTTTGGATGAAAGGACGGCCGATTTGCACCGCACTGATGCTGGTCGGGTTGACCTTGGCAGTGGACATGCACTGCGCTGTGATGATTTTGAGCATGTGGCAACCGTCTTCTGTAGCCTTGCCGTAAAGCAGCTTGAAATAAGTCGGCGAACTGGCGCCCACCCACTCGCGTTCGTGGCGGCCGAAGTCGTAAACCGCACCCACGTAAACACTAGGCAAGATGCGATGCTGCACGATCGGGCTGTTGGTGACACTGCTGCTGAGGACGGTCGCCGACACGCCAGACAACAGGCTCCACTGCCGTGACAGCGCATAGGTCGTTTGCAGACCAACACGTGCTTCAAGCCCTGCACCGGCTTCGTAGGCGGCTCGTGTGGCTGTGGCTTCGTTGGCCCTGACGCCGTAGTAATAGTTGTTCAGGTTGGCGCTGCGCCAAGCCACGCTCACGCCGGGCTGCCAGGTCCAAGCGCCAGCGCGCCAATTCTTGGAGTAGCTCAAGCGGGCCTCAGTCCCTTGGTGTGTGCTGTTCACGTCATGCAGCAACTCTGCCTTGATCTGGCCCCAAGGCTGGCGGATGCTGTAAGACGCACCGAAATCGACGCTGGAGTCGCGCATCTCCATGCCGGCCAAACTGTCCGGTGCTTTGCTGATGGGAAAGCCTTCAAGGCGCCGATCAAGAAAAATGTCCACGCGCTGCTTGGGCTCGTCCAGCAGTTTCACACCGACTCGGTTGACATCCAGAAAAAGATGTTTGCCGTCATAGATGTACAGCGGCATCAGATCAAAGCGGCTGCCACCACCCGCATAGGGTGAGCGTTCGACACGTGGCGCAAAGCCCAAGCCGGCACTGTTCGCCTCGGCCAAACTCACCGACAGCCCTGAGGAATAAATTTGGGCTTGGGCAGTTGGTACGGCGACCAAGCCGACTGCCAACAGCGTGGCGCAGGTAAAGCTGCAAAAGTGTGAGCGTTGAATCATGGGGTCTGATGGATAGGGAAAGGAGAAAGCAAAAAGCCCGCTCAATGCGGGCTTTGGGGACCGCTGGCGGTTCCGACGTTAAAACGGAATGTCGTCGTCCATGTCATCAAAACCGCTGGCGGCTTTGGACGGAGCCGGTGCGGCCGGACGCTGTGCAGGAGCTGCTGGCGGCCGGGCTGCGGCCGGTGGGCGTGAGTAGCTTTGGCGTTCGCCGCCGCCTTCTTCGTCACCACCTGGAGCGCCCATGCCTTCACGGCCGCCCAATAATTGCATTTCGTTGGCGATGATCTCGGTGGTGTATTTTTCGACGCCGTCTTTGTCGGTCCACTTGCGGGTTTTCAGACGACCTTCGACATACACTGGCCGACCTTTTTTCAGGTATTCGCCGGCGATTTCGGCCAAACGGTCGTAAAACACAACGCGATGCCATTCGGTTTCTTCCACCTTGTCGCCGGAAGATTTATCTTTCCAGTTGCGCGTGGTGGCGATGCTGACATTGCAGATGGCCGCGCCATTCGGTGTGTAACGCACCTCGGGGTCACGCCCCAAGTTGCCGATGATGATGACTTTATTGATCGATGCCATGGCGTGTTCTCCTAATGTCTACAGTTTAACTGGCTGAGCTTGCCGGTGTGGGTGTTTGGCTGGCCGCGGCTTGGTTGTGGCGGTTGGGTGCACGCATCGGCCAAGCCAGCAGCAGCCATAGCAGCATCAGCGCGCTGCAGGCCATGAAGAGGGCGCTGGGGCCGGCGGTCTTGGCCAACCAGCCACCGGCCGCACCGCCCGCAAAAAAGCCCAGCGACTGTAGCGTGTTGTAAACCCCGAGCGCCGCGCCGCGTGCATGCGCCGGTGCGGCCCGCGATGCCAAGCTGGGCTGGCAAGACTCGAGCACATTGAAGCCGCAGAAAAAAACAAACAAAAGCACGGCCAACGCAGCCAAACTCGGCGCACCCACGCTGGCTTGGTAAGCCGACCACATGAAGCCCAGTTGCACCAAAAAAATCAAGCCAATGGCGGCCAAAAAAACGGCCCGAAGGTAGCCGCGCCGCTCCAGCGGAAAGAGCACGCCACCCAGCACCACAAAAGACGCCAGTACCGCAGGCAAATAGACCTGCCAGTGAGCAGCTTTGTCCAAACCCGCTTGAACCAGCAGCGCCGGAACGGCTACCCACATGGCCAGTTGAACGGCGTGCAACACAAACACGCCGAGGTTCAGGCGCAGCAGCGCGGGTTCTTGCAGCACCAGCGTCAAACTACCGCGCTGACGGTGTAGCGGCTTGGCCGGCTCAGGCGGAACGACCCAAGCCACCACCGCCATGCCGGTTAACGCAAACAGACCCGTCAGGGCAAACAAACCACCCAGCCCAATATGTGCTGCCAGCAGCGGTGCCACGACCAGGGACAGCGCAAACATCAGGCCGATGCTGATGCCCACCAGCGCCATCGCCTTGGTGCGCACTTCGTCGCGTGTTTGGTCGGCCAACAGCGCGGTGACGGCGGCTGAAATAGCGCCAGCGCCTTGAATCGAGCGGCCAATGATGAGCCAAGTCAAATCGGTCGCGGCCATGGCGACAAAGCTGCCCAAGGCAAAAACCACGAGCCCGAAAATAATCACACGCTTGCGGCCCAACCAATCCGAGGCTAAGCCAAATGGAATTTGCAGCAGGCCTTGCGTCAAGCCGTAAATGCCCATGGCCAAACCGACGCGAGCGGGATCGTCGCCACCTGGAAGGCGCGCTGCTTCCAGCGCAAACACCGGCAGCACCAAAAAAAGACCCAACATGCGCAGCGCAAAAATCGACGCCAGCGACAAGCTTGCGCGTCGCTCGGTGGCGGTCATGAGGGTGTTTGGAGGGGTGGTGCGCATCGGGCGGGACTTTTCAGCAGCGGCGGTCAAAGTCAAAAAACGAAGAACTCATTGTCATCGATTCGCCAGAGCTTACGGAGCGGCCTCCCTGCTGCCATGCGTGGGCTGTCAATAGCGCAAACCCGCCTGTCCGTCTATGATGTTCGGTTTTGCCGGCACCTTCCATTGAACTCACCGTCTGACAGCAACTATTTGGCCACCCAATTGCGCACTCAATTGGCAGCTCAGCGGATCAGCATCCGCGGTGCCCGCACGCACAATCTCAAAAATATTGATCTCGACATTCCCCGCAATCAGCTGGTGGTGATCACGGGTTTGAGCGGTTCCGGCAAGTCGTCGTTGGCGTTTGACACGCTATATGCCGAAGGTCAGCGCCGCTACGTGGAGAGCTTGTCGACCTATGCCCGGCAGTTTTTGCAGCTCATGGACAAGCCGGATGTCGACATGATCGAGGGCTTGAGCCCTGCGATTTCGATTGAGCAAAAAGCCACTTCGCACAACCCGCGTTCGACCGTTGGCACCGTCACCGAGATCCACGACTATTTGCGGCTGCTGTTTGCGCGTGCGGGAACACCGTATTGCCCCGAGCACGATCTGCCGCTGCAAGCGCAAAGCGTGGGCGAGATGGTGGACACGGTGCTTGCCTTGCCAGAAGGCACGCGGCTGATGATTTTGGCGCCGGTAGCACGTGAGCGCAAGGGCGAATTTGTCGATGTTTTTGCCGAGATGCAGGCGCAAGGTTATGTGCGTTTTCGTGTCGACGGCAAGATCTACGAATTCGACGATCTGCCGAAGCTGAAAAAGACAGAAAAGCACAATATCGACGTGGTGATTGACCGCATCAAAGTGCGCCGGCCCACAGCGCCAGACGCTGATCTGGCCGAAGGCGAGCTTGACGCTAGCCGACAAGAGCAAGACAACCTCAAACAGCGCATCGCTGAAAGTTTTGAAGCCGCCTTGCGGCTTGCTGATGGCAAGGCCATGGCGCTGGAAATGGACACGACCGGTGAGCATTTGTTCAGCGCCAAATTCTCTTGCCCGGTCTGCAGCTACTCGCTCAGCGAGATGGAGCCGCGCCTGTTCTCTTTCAACTCGCCGGTCGGTGCGTGCCCGAGTTGTGACGGCTTGGGCCACACAGAAACCTTCGACCCGACGCGCGTGGTGGCCTTCCCGACGTTGAGCTTGGCCAGCGGTGCGGTGAAGGGTTGGGACCGGCGCAACGGTTACTACTTTTCCATGCTGGAGAGCTTGGCGAAGCATTACGGCTTCGACATCGACACCGCGTTTGAGGAGCTGCCTGAGCACGTGCGGCAAGTCGTGTTGCATGGCTCGGGCGAAGAAGAAATCAAGTTCAGCTACATCATGGACTCGGGTGCTTCGGCCGGCCGAAAGGTCAGCAAGAAACATCCGTTTGAAGGCGTCATCACCAACTTTGAACGACGCTACCGAGAGACTGATTCGTCAGCCGTGCGCGAAGAGTTGGCGCGTTACCGTGCCGTGCAACCGTGCCCGTCGTGCCAAGGCACGCGGCTGCGCCAAGAGGCGCGCCATGTGTACATCGTCGGTGCACCAGCCACCGAGGGCGAAGCGCCAACGCGCAAGGCTATTTACGAGGTCAGCCGCATCACCTTGCGGGAGAGCTTTGAGTATTTCAACACGCTGAAAATGCAGGGCGCCAAGGCCGAAATCGCCGACAAGGTCGTACGTGAAATTGGCCTGCGGCTGAAGTTTTTGAACGACGTTGG
>JBEDKR010000155.1:0-5458 GCA_041172005.1 Pseudomonadota bacterium | reverse complement strand
GCTGCACTGGGCGACCACGTCACGGGCGCAGCCTTCGCAGCGGCCGCATTGGGTCGCAACGCCAAGTTCGAATTGAATCTCGTCAAAGCCCATGCCTGCGCGGGCATGGCGAACTATTTCACGGTCAGAGATGCGGCGGCAGACACAGATGATCATGGTGGTGGCTCGGAGATAGAGAGAGGGAAGCGGTTAGATCAAGTCATCACAGTATAAATAAGAATGACTCGCATTATCAGTAATGGTGGTCAATCTATTTGTAACGTTTTAGATGACGAGCGTGTCTTGCTTTGCTTTGCCGTTGCAACCAAGAACCCGCTGTACGGGCATGACCCATAAAAAAACGGGGCCCTCAGGCCCCGTGATGGTGTTGCGAGTCGTCAGCTGGCGACGCGCGGTGAGCGATTTCTCAGCTGAGCTCGCCCATTTGGCTTTGCAGGTAGTTTTGAATCCCCACTTTGCCCAGCAACTCAATTTGAGTCTCCAAAAAGTCAATGTGCTCTTCGGTGTCGTCCAGGATCATTTGCAGCAAGTCGCGCGAAACGTAGTCACGCACAGATTCGCAGTGAGCAATGCCGTCCTTGACGGTGAGTTGTGCCGCGCTTTCCAGTTTCAGATCGCAACTCAGCACTTCTGGCACGTCTTCGCCGATCATCAGCTTGCCCAAATCTTGCACGTTCGGCAGACCGTCCAGCATGAAGATGCGGTCCATCAGCTTGTCGGCGTGCTTCATCTCGCCGATGGACTCTTCGTATTCCTTCTTGGCCAGCTTGTCCAAACCCCAATGCTTGTACATGCGGTAATGCAGGAAGTACTGGTTGATGGCAGTCAGTTCATTTTTGAGCTGAGCCTGCAGGAACGCGATGACTTGGGGGTCGCCTTTCATGGCAGTCCTTTGAAGATGTTGAAAGGACGATTGTGCGGACTGGGACGCAACAGGGCAAGGATCTTCTCCTTAACCCTGTTGACTGCGGGACAAAAAATCAAGCCGGCGCAGATGTCCGGATCAGGTGGTCAAACGCGCCCAGTGCAGCCTTGGCACCGTCGCCCGCGGCGATGATGATCTGTTTGAACGGCACGGTGGTGGCGTCACCTGCGGCAAAGACGCCCGGCACCGAGGTTTGCCCTTTGGCATCAACAATGATTTCGCCGTGCTTGGACAGCTCGACCACGCCTTTGAGCCAGTCAGTGTTGGGCACCAGACCGATCTGGATGAACACGCCATCCAGCGCGACGGTGTGCAGCTCGCTGCTGGCGCGGTCTTTGTAGACCAAGCCGTTGACAGTTTGGTCGCCGGTGATCTCTGTGGTTTGCGCGTTGGTGAGCACGGTCACGTTTTTCAGGCTGTGCAGTTTGCGTTGCAGCACCGCGTCGGCGCGCAGCGCTTTGTCGAACTCGATCAAGGTCACGTGGCCGACAACGCCCGCCAAGTCGATCGCCGCTTCAACGCCGGAATTACCACCGCCGACCACGGCCACATGCTTGCCTTTGAAGAGCGGGCCGTCGCAATGCGGGCAGTAAGCCACGCCTTTGTTTTTGAACTCAGCTTCGCCCGGCACGTTGATGTTGCGCCAGCGCGCGCCGGTGGAGATGATGATGGCTTTGCTCTTGAGCGAGGCGCCACTTTCGAGTTGAACTTCGATCAAGTCGTGGCCGGGGCCGCTGTTGGTGATCAGCGCTTTGGCGCGTTGCATGTTCATGATGTCAACGTCATAGGCGCGGACGTGCTCTTCAAGCGCCATGGCGAACTTGGGCCCCTCGGTTTCTTTGACTGAAATGAAGTTTTCAATGCCCAAAGTGTCGAGGGTTTGGCCGCCAAATTTCTCTGACGCGATGCCGGTGCGAATGCCTTTGCGTGCGGCATACACCGCAGCGGCTGCGCCGGCCGGGCCACCGCCAATGATCAGCACGTCGAAAGGTGCTTTGGCCGCAATTTTGCTGGCTTCACGCTCGACGCCGCTGGTGTCGATTTTGGCCAGGATTTCTTCCAGGCTGGTCCGACCTTGGCTGAACTCGGTGCCGTTCAAAAAGACGGTGGGGACAGCCATGATCTGGCGCGCTTTGACTTCGTCCTGGAACAGGCTGCCGTCGATCATGGTGGTGCGGATGCGTGGGTTTTGCACGGCCATCAGGTTCAGGGCCTGAACCACGTCGGGGCAACTGTGGCAGCTCAGTGAAACGTAAATTTCAAATTCAAAGTCGCCTTCCAGCGCGCGAATTTGTTGCAGCACTTCTTCTTCGACTTTTGGCGGGTAGCCGCCGATCTGCAACAACGCAAGAATCAGCGACGTGAATTCATGGCCCATGGGCAGTCCGGCAAAGCGCGGACCGTGGTTTTCGCTGGGGCGATTGATCGAAAACGAGGGCTTGCGTAAGTTATCGTCGCGGCTTTCCGTGACGCTGACCAAGGCCGAAGAATCTGTGATGTCTTTCAGCAGCGACTGCAGCTCAACCGATGCCTTGCTGTCGTCGAGTGAGGCGACGATTTCGATCGGCTGCGTGGCGCGTTCGAGGTAACTCTTGAGTTGGGCTTTGGTGGCGGCGTCGAGCATGAAGACTCACTTTGAAAGTAGGGGAAATAAAAAAGCCCGGACGCAAGCGCCCGGGCTGGGCGCAGGCAGTCGCTTAGATCTTGCCGACGAGGTCGAAAGATGGCTTTAGGGTCTCAGCGCCTTCAGTCCATTTGGCTGGGCAAACTTCACCTGGGTGGGCGGCCACATACTGGGCAGCTTTGACTCGGCGCATCAGTTCAGCCGCGTCACGGCCAATGCCGTTATCGTGCACTTCGATGGTTTTGATCTTGCCGGCTGGGTCGATCACAAACGTGCCGCGGTAAGCCAGACCAGCGTCGTCACCTTCTTCGATCATCACTTCGAAGGCGCGGGCCAGTTGGCCGCTTGGGTCGCCGATCATCGGGTAAGTGATTTTGCCGATGGTGTCCGACGTGTCGTGCCAAGCTTTGTGGGTGAAGTGGGTGTCGGTTGACACGCTGTAGACCTCAACGCCCATTTTCTGGAATTCAGCGTAATGGTCGGCCAAGTCGCCGAGTTCGGTTGGGCAGACAAAGGTGAAGTCGGCTGGGTAAAACACCACAACAGACCATTTGCCTTTGAAGTTGTCATTGCTGACGGGTACAAATTTACCGTTGTGGTAAGCGGTTGCTTTGAATGGGACGATTTCTGTGTTGATTAAGGACATATTGGTCTTCCAAAAAGTTGTTGTTGATTAATGCCAATTGATAGTGTAACTATGCATCCCGAGAAATGTTGATAGTTTTTGGCTATTTATGGGGTTAACCCCCTCTATTGAATCGCATGACGAGAAGCGGCTGCCGCCCGGTATGCCCTCAATCGATGTCAGTTTTGAGCGCTTTCAATACTCCAGACGCTCAGGCCTGACTTCTTGCAAGATCGTCGTGGCGATCTCTTCGATCGACTTGCTGGTGGTCGACAGCCAGCGAATGCCTTCGCGGCGCATCATCGCTTCCGCCTCATGAATCTCATGGTTGCAGTTCGCGATGCTGGCGTAGGTAGAGTTCGGCCGGCGTTCGTTGCGGATCTGGCTCAGACGCTCGGGCGCGATCGTCAGGCCGAAGATTTTTTTGCGGTGCGGCACCAGCGCGGGCGGCAATTGGCGGCGCTCAAAGTCTTCAGGGATCAAGGGGTAGTTCGAGGCTTTGACGCCGAACTGCATGGCCAAATACAGAGAAGTCGGTGTTTTTCCGCTGCGGCTGACGCCCACCAGAATCACGTCCGAGCCCGCTAAGTCGCGGTTACTTTGCCCGTCGTCGTGGGCCAATGAAAAGTTGATGGCCTCAATCCGGTCGTCGTAGGCCTTACTTTTGGAGGCGTCTGAAAAGCGGCCAATGCGATGGTTCGACTTCAAACCCAGCTCACTTTCCAGTGGCGCCACGAACATGCCAAACATGTCGAGCAGCATGCCGTGGCACTGGGTCTTGATGACCGACAAGATTTCCATATTGACCAGCGTCGTGAAGACAATGGGTCGACGACCTTCGACTTCACCGGTGTGGTTAATTTGACGGACCGCTTGGTGCGCCTTGTCCACGCTGTCAATAAACGGCAGACGCACATGACGCGCATCGATCTCAAACTGGGCAAGAATAGCGTTGCCGAAGGTTTCGGCGGTGATGCCCGTGCCATCAGAGATGAAAAATACGGTGCGATTGGACATGGGTTTTTCTTTGGGTGTGATTTCAGGGGCGCAGATTGCCGGCCCGCTGAAAAATTCAGCTGGCCTCTACAATCGACGCCAATTATCCAGATTCTGTCGTCATGTTCAGCAACAACCCCTTCAAACAACAACAAGGTTGGCTGCCACCCATGCAGGCACTCACGTTTTTAAAACCTCCCGGAGTATTTCTATGTCTAACTTGTTTGAGGCGACCGCCCTGGTCGTACCGTTCGAAAACCTGAGGATGACTGACGTCGACTCGGTCGGCGGCAAGAACGCCAGCCTTGGCGAAATGATTTCCCAACTGCCAACCGGCCCCAAAGGCGTTCGCGTCCCGACCGGCTTTGCCACCACAGCCCATGCGTTTCGCGTTTTTCTGGCGCATGCCGGGCTGGACAAAAAAATCAATGGCGTGCTCGACAAGCTCGATACCGAAGATGTGCGGGCACTGGCCGCAGCCGGTGCGCAGATCCGCGCCTTGGTAGAGGCCCAGCCTTTTCCAGCGGACTTTGAAGCCGCTATTCGCGACAGCTTTGCAGCCTTGAGCGCTGGCAATCCTCAAGCCAGTTTTGCCGTGCGTTCTTCAGCCACTGCTGAAGATTTGCCTGATGCGTCTTTTGCCGGTCAGCAAGAAACCTTTTTGAATGTGGTGGGCATCGAGGATGTGCTCCACAAAATGAAAGAAGTCTTCGGCTCCTTGTACAACGACCGGGCCATCAGCTACCGCGTGCACAAAGGTTTTGCACACGCCGATGTCGCGTTGTCGGCCGGCGTTCAGCGCATGGTGCGCAGTGACTTGGGTGCTGCCGGCGTGATGTTCACCATCGACACCGAAAGCGGTTTTGAAGACGTGGTTTTCATCACCTCCAGCTACGGCTTGGGTGAAACCGTGGTGCAGGGCGCCGTCAACCCAGACGAGTTTTATGTGCACAAGCCGATGCTGCGTGCCGGCAACCGCGCGGTGATCCGTCGCAACTTGGGCTCCAAGTTGCTGCAGATGGAATTCACCAGCTTTGAGGAGAAAAAAGCCACCGGCCAGTTGGTCAAGACGACCGACGTGCCAGTCGAATTGCGCAACCGTTTCTCTTTGACAGATGCTGATGTGGAGCAACTCGCCCGTTACGCCTTGATCATTGAAGACCATTACGGCCGCGCCATGGACGTGGAGTGGGGCAAAGACGGCACTGACGGCGAAATTTACATTTTGCAGGCCCGTCCAGAAACCGTCAAAAGCCAGTCCAAGGGCAAGCCCGAGCAGCGCTACAAA
>JBEDKR010000154.1:0-5461 GCA_041172005.1 Pseudomonadota bacterium | reverse complement strand
CAAGAAGCCATGGGTGAAGCTAAGACTGAAGTGTCTGACTTCGCGCCTCGTCTGTACGTCATGAAAATCAATCCGGAAAAAATCCGTGACGTGATCGGCAAGGGTGGCGCTGTGATTCGCGCGCTGACCGAAGAAACCGGCACGCAGATCAACATCGCAGAAGACGGCACCATCACCATCGCGTCGAACGACACGGCCAAGGCTGACGAGGCCAAGCGCCGCATCGCTGAGATCACCGCTGAAGTCGAAATCGGCAAGATCTACGAAGGCCCGATCACCAAGCTGCTGGACTTCGGCGCACTGATCAACCTGCTGCCAGGCAAAGACGGTTTGCTGCACATCAGCCAGATCGCTCACGAGCGTGTTGAGCGCGTGTCTGACTACCTCAAAGAAGGTCAGATCGTTCGCGTCAAGGTCATGGAAACCGACGAAAAAGGTCGCGTCAAGCTGTCCATGAAGGCGCTGATCGAGCGTCCAGGCCAACAGAACGACCAGGGCTAAATCCTGAGATTGAAGTCCACGACATCAACTGGAGTCAGTCATGAAAGCTGTTGAAATCACTGTTTACGGCGCGCCTGAAGTGCTGTGCATGGGCGATCGCCCGGAACCTGTTGCGGGTGCTGGTGAGGTGCTGATCCGTGTCAAGGCCAGCGGGATCAATCGTCCCGATGTCTTGCAGCGCACGGGCAATTACCCGGTGCCACCAGGTGCCTCCGATATTCCCGGCCTTGAAGTGGCGGGCGAGATCGTGGCCGGTGATGCAGCAGCGATGTCGGCAGCAGGTTTCAAGTTGGGCGATCGCGTCTGTGCCTTGGTGGCGGGTGGCGGTTACGCCGAGCTGTGCGTCGCACCTGTGGGCCAGTGCCTGCCGGTGCCGGCGGGCTTGAGCGACATTGAAGCGGCGACTTTGCCAGAGACGTTTTTCACAGTCTGGAGCAATGTGTTTGACCGGGCCCGCTTGCAGGCGGGTGAAACCTTGTTGATTCAGGGCGGCACCAGCGGCATTGGCGTGACGGCGATTCAAATGGCCAAGGCGCTGGGTGCGACGGTCATTGCAACAGCTGGCAGCGACGAAAAATGCGCCGCCTGTATTGCCTTAGGCGCAGACCATGCAATCAACTACAAGACAGCTGATTTCTCGGCAGAGGCCCGCAAGCTCACCGACGGTAAAGGTGTCAACGTCATCCTTGACATGGTCGCCGGCAGTTATGTGGCGCGTGAAGTCGAATGCCTGGCTGAAGACGGCCGCTTGGTGATCATTGCAGTGCAGGGCGGTGTCAAGGCTGAGTTCAACGCTGGCATGGTCTTGCGTAAGCGCTTGACCATCACCGGTTCGACCTTGCGGCCTCGGCCGCTGGCTTTCAAAACAGCGATTGCCGCGGCTCTGCGTGCCAAGGTCTGGCCACTGATTGAAAGCGCGAAGATCAAGCCGGTCATTTACAAAGTTTTTGCCGCTGAAGATGCGGCTAAGGCACATACGCTGATGGAATCGAACCAGCATGTGGGCAAAATTGTTTTGACTTGGTAGCCAGCGAGTTTGATGATGACAAAACTAATTGCCGGTAACTGGAAAATGAATGGCAGCTTGGCTGCCAATAAAGCGCTCTTGAGCACTTTGGCCAGCGGCTTGCCGCAGGCCTTGTCGTGTGAAGTTGCTGTCTGCATTCCAGCGCCGTATTTTGCGCAATTCCAGGCCTTGGTCGCAACGACACCAGCCTTGGCCGTGGTGGCCTTGGGCGCGCAAGATGTTTCAAGCCAGCCTTCAGGTGCGTTCACGGGTGAAGTCAGTGCGGCCATGCTGAAGGACTTCGCTTGCCGTTACGCCATCGTCGGTCATTCAGAACGTCGTCAGTACCACGGCGAGACTGATGCCCTCGTGGCGGCCAAAGCCCAACAAGCCTTGGCTGTTGGCATCACGCCGATTGTGTGTGTGGGTGAAACATTGGCTGAGCGTGAAGCTGGCCAAACCACCGAAGTCGTTAAGCGCCAATTGGCCGCCGTGATTCACGCTAACGGTCATTGCATCAGTGAAATTGTGCTGGCCTATGAGCCGGTGTGGGCGATTGGCACTGGCAAAACCGCCAGCCCCGAAGAAGCCCAAGCTGTGCACGCCGTGTTGCGGGCGCAACTGGCAGCAGCCACCGAGCATGCCAGCCGCGTCAAGATTATTTATGGCGGCAGCATGAACGCGGCGAATGCCGCCACCTTGCTGGCGCAGCCTGATATCGATGGCGGCCTGATTGGCGGCGCATCACTCAAGGCGGCTGACTTTTTGAGTATTGTTTCTGCCGCCGCTTCTTGAGTGTGTGGCATTGTTAATTTTTAAGATTTATAGGTATCGAGGAGTTTTTTATGAACGTTGCATTGACCATCGTCTTGGCTGTCCAGATGTTGACCGCTCTCATCATGATCGGCTTGATCCTGGTTCAACACGGCAAAGGTGCTGACATGGGCGCTGCTTTCGGCAGCGGCGGTTCGGGCAGTTTGTTGGGTGCCAGTGGCAGCGCGAACTTCATGTCACGCGCGACGGCAGTTTTGGCGACTATTTTCTTTGTTGCGACCTTGGCGTTGGCCTACTTCGGCGGCCCTAAAGCAAGCCCTGGTTCCAGCGTGCTTGAAGGCTCTTCCGTGGTGGTGCCGGCTGTACCAGGTGCAGGCCAGATTCCTGGTTCTTCCGCTCCAGCTGCTACTGGCACCGATGCCAGCGTGCCACCAGCCAGTCCTGCACCGGGTGCAGGTCAAATTCCGACAAAATAAGCACTGAGGCTGGCAGCTGCTGGCTGAAATTGTTGAATTTTCAGAGTAAACTCTGAGACTGTCTGGAAGGCCAAAAACTTCGGTTTTCCTCATGCGTTCAGACAGAAAAAAACCGCGGTCGTGGTGAAATTGGTAGACACGCTATCTTGAGGGGGTAGTGGCGAAAGCTGTGCGAGTTCGAGTCTCGCCGACCGCACCAAATAAGGCATTGACAGTGCCGTGCACGCAATGCTGGCCTTGCCAGCATTTTGATCCGACTGTCAGCAACCTAAGCGACACCAGCAAGATGAATCTTGAACAATACCTCCCCGTCCTGTTGTTTATTCTGGTGGGGCTTGCAGTAGGTGTCGTACCACTGGTCTTAGGTCGATTGCTGGGTCCGCATCGCCCAGACAGTGAAAAAAACTCCCCTTATGAATGCGGCTTCGAAGCCTTCGAAGATGCTCGAATGAAGTTTGATGTGCGTTACTACTTGGTCGCCATCCTCTTTATTATTTTTGACCTTGAAATTGCTTTTCTGTTTCCGTGGGCCGTGGCACTCAAAGAAATTGGCATCGTAGGTTTCTGGGCGATGATGATTTTTCTCGGCATTTTGGTCGTCGGTTTTATTTATGAGTGGAAAAAAGGCGCGCTCGATTGGGAGTGAGCGTCTCCATTTAGATAGCGACCGATAGCTTCAGCCACAAAGGTACTGGTATGTCACTTGAAGGTGTTTTCAACGAAGGCTTCATGACCACGAGTTACGACTCAGTGGTGAATTGGGCTAAAACCGGATCGCTCTGGCCGATGACCTTTGGTCTGGCTTGTTGCGCGGTCGAAATGATGCATGCTGGTGCTGCGCGTTACGACATCGATCGTTTTGGCATGTTGTTCCGGCCCAGTCCGCGTCAGTCAGATCTGATGATTGTTGCCGGCACGCTGTGCAACAAAATGGGTCCGGCGCTACGCAAGGTGTATGACCAGATGGCTGAGCCACGCTGGGTGCTGTCAATGGGTTCGTGTGCCAATGGCGGCGGTTACTACCATTATAGTTATTCAGTCGTGCGCGGTTGCGACCGCATCGTGCCTGTCGATGTCTACGTGCCCGGTTGCCCGCCGACCGCAGAAGCGCTGCTTTACGGCATCATTCAATTGCAGCAAAAAATTCGCCGCACCAACACCATTGCGAGGGCTTGATGGGACCAATGCATCCAGCCACTGCCGAGCAACTCAAAGACATCGTTTCGAGTGCCTTAGATAGCAAACTCAAAAGCGCTACCGTCGCATTGGGTGAGCTCACCATTGTTGTCAAGGCCGCCGATTACTTGGCTGCAGCTCAGCTCTTGCGCGACGCACCCGGCTGTCAGTTTGAGCAGTTGATTGACCTTTGCGGCATCGATTATTCTGAGTATGGCAATGGCACGTACGACGGTCTGCGCTTTTGTGTGTCGTCGCACTTGTTGTCTGTCAGTCTGAATCAACGCGTGCGCCTGAAAGTCTTTTGTGAAGATGATGACTTTCCTGTGGTGGCCTCGGTCAGCGACATTTGGAATTCGGTCAACTGGTTTGAGCGTGAAGCTTTCGATTTGTTCGGTATCGTCTTTGAGGGGCACAACGACCTGCGCCGCATCCTGACGGACTACGGCTTCATCGGCCATCCTTTCCGCAAGGATTTCCCGACCACGGGTCACGTCGAAATGCGTTACGACCCCGAACAAAAACGCGTCATTTATCAGCCGGTGACGATCGAGCTGCGCGAGATCACGCCGCGTGTGATCCGCGAAGACAACTACGCCGGACTCAGCAGTCCGATGGCGGTCAAGGGTTAAGGGTCAAGGTTAAAACATGGCTGAAATCAAGAATTACACGCTGAACCTCGGACCGCAACATCCGGCTGCACACGGCGTCTTGCGTCTGGTGCTGGAACTAGACGGCGAAGTCATCCAGCGCGCCGATCCACACATTGGTTTGTTGCACCGCGCCACTGAAAAACTGGCCGAGAGCAAGACCTATATCCAGTCTTTGCCTTACATGGACAGGCTCGACTACGTCTCCATGATGTCGAACGAGCAAGCTTACTGCCTCGCTATCGAAAAGATGATGGGCGTGGACGTGCCGGTACGCGCGCAATACATCCGCGTGATGTACGCCGAGATCACGCGTTTGCTGAACCACTTGATGTGGTTGGGCGCGCACGGTTTCGACTGCGGCGCGATGAACATGCTGATTTATTGCTTCCGTGAACGCGAAAGCCTGTTTGACATGTACGAGGCCGTTTCCGGCGCGCGCATGCATGCCGCCTATTTCCGTCCGGGCGGCGTTTACCGCGACCTGCCTGACAGCATGCCGCAGTACAAGATCAGCAAGGTCAAGAACGCCAAGGCGATTGAAAAGCTGAATGAAAATCGCCAGGGTTCCCTGCTCGACTTCATTGAAGACTTCACCAAAAAATTCCCGGGTTATGTCGACGAGTACGAAACCCTGTTAACCGACAACCGCATCTGGAAACAACGCACCGTCGGTGTCGGTGTGGTCTCTCCTGAGCGTGCATTAAGTCTCGGCTTCACCGGCCCGATGCTGCGTGGTTCTGGCTTCGCTTGGGACCTGCGCAAGACGCAGCCGTACGATGTCTACAGCCAGATGGACTTCGATGTGCCCGTCGGCAAAACCGGCGACTGCTACGACCGTTATCTGGTTCGCGTTCAAGAAATGCGTCAGTCAAACC
>JBEDKR010000153.1:0-5469 GCA_041172005.1 Pseudomonadota bacterium | reverse complement strand
CAACAAGACTTGCTGCGCGCCGACCACCACCTGCATGTGCGTTGTGAATTGCCGGCCCCCAACACCATCGACTTGTTTGAACCTTTCAAAGGCCACCCCCGGCTGTCGCTGATCTCGCTGATGGACCACACACCGGGTCAGCGGCAATGGGAAAACATCGAGCAGGCGCGGATTTATTACACCGGAAAGAAGGGCTGGAGCCAGCAGAAGTTTGAGCAACAAGTGGTGCTGGCGAGTCAACTGCAGGCTGAATATTCGGAGCCGCACCGGCAGTATTTTGTCGACTACAGCCGCACCCATGGCATTGCGCTGGCCAGTCACGACGACACCACGGCCGCGCATGTACAGCAAGCCCATGCCGAAGGCGCCAGCATGTCGGAGTTTCCGACCACCGTGGCGGCGGCTAGAGAGGCCCACAAACACGGCTTGCGCAATGTCATGGGTGGACCGAACGTGGTGCGCGGTGGCTCGCATTCTGGCAATGTCGCGGCGGTTGAACTGGCCCGGCTGGGGCTGCTCGACATCTTGTCTTCGGACTACGTGCCAGGCAGCCTGCTGTCGGCGGTGATGTGCTTGGTCGAGCAGGGCGTGATGACTTGGCCCGAGGCGGTGGCGACCGTCACCTCAACACCTGCGCGGGCCACTGGCTTGACTGACCGCGGTGCCATCGAAGCCGGACTGCGGGCGGACTTGATTCAGGTCCACATCGCTGAGCTGCCGAACGGCCATCGTCATGCGGTGGTTCGTGCTGTCTGGCGGGAAGGTCGCCGTGTGCTTTAAGGGGGTGAACAGGCCCCTGTCACACAAGCTTCTTTTAACTTTCATGAAACCGTCACGGCCAGCGATCAAACTTGAGCTGTCTAGACAACTTACAAGGAGTCCCTGATGGACATTGCACTTCGAATTCACAAACTCAACAAATATTTCGCTAACAAGCAAGCGTTGTGTGACATCAATATATCCGTGAAAAAAGGCGAGATGGTGGCTTTGATCGGTGCCTCTGGCTCCGGCAAGTCCACCTTGCTGCGGCACATGTCCGGCTTGATCACGGCTGATGGCCGGACTGACTCGTTGATCGAAATTGATGGGTGCCGTGTTCAGCAGGGTGGCCGTATTCATCACGACATTCGTCGGGTGCGCTCGCAAGTGGGGTTTGTGTTTCAGCAGTTCAATTTGGTGGACCGTCTGCCGGTGTTGGTGAACGTGCTGGTCGGTCTGTTGCACCGCATGCCTTGGTGGCGCAGTCTGTTTCGTATTTTCAATGCGCAAGAGCGGGCGCAGGCCCTGAACGCGTTGGCCCGTGTCGGTATTGCCGATTGCCACGCTCAGCGTGCTTCGACTTTGTCGGGTGGCCAGCAGCAGCGCGCGGCAATTGCCCGCGCACTCGTTCAGGGTGCCAAGGTGGTATTGGCTGACGAGCCGATTGCCTCGCTAGACCCGGAGTCCTCGCGCAACGTGATGGAGATTTTGGCCCGCATCAACCGCGAGGACGGCTGCACCGTGATCGTGTCTTTGCATCAGGTCGACATGGCCCTTAAATATTGCCCGCGGGTGGTCGCTTTGCACCAAGGCCGCGTGGTCTTTGATGGGCCTTCAAAGCTGCTAACGCCCCAACTTTTGCGCGAACTGTACGGCGTGCATGTGGATGAGATTTTGGCTGACTCCACACGCCTTCATGCTGCTCCGGTATCTCTGGTGCCGTCGGCTACCGCTCCGGCATGGCGGGCTGGATTGGCTCAGGCCGCCTAATTTTGAGACTGAATTTTTAAAGGAATGATTCGATGATTAAGAAAATTTTGGCCATCACGGCCACGACGTTTGCGCTGGGCTTATCGCTGGGCGCGAAGGCTCAGGAAATCAACTTTGGCATTATTTCGACGGAGGCGACGCAAAACCTGAAGCAGGATTGGGAGCCCTTGATCAAAGACATGGAGAAGCAGACCGGCATGAAGGTCACGGCCTTCTTCGCACCCGACTACGCCGGCATCATTGAAGGCATGCGTTTCAATAAAGTACATGTGGCTTGGCTGGGTAACAAGTCAGCGATGGAAGCTGTAGACCGCGCCAGCGGAGAAGTCTTCGCGCAGATGGTCAATGCCGATGGCTCGCAAGGTTACTACTCGCATTTGATCGTGCACAAAGACAGCCCGCACACCACGCTGGATGACATTCTCAAGAACGGCAAAAGCCTGAGCTTTGGCAACGGTGATCCCAACTCGACGTCTGGCTTTTTGGTACCTGGTTTCTATGTTTTTGCAAAGAACCAAATTGACCCGAGGACTCACTTCAGAGTGAGCCGCAGCGCCAACCACGAAGCCAATGCGTTGGCTGTCGCCAACAAGCAGGTGGACGTCGCCACCAACAACAGCGAAAACTTGGAGAAGGTCCAGAACCGCTACCCAGAAAAGTTCAACGACATCAAAATTGTCTGGACTTCGCCGCTGATTGCACTTGACCCGCTGGTGATGCGCAAAGACATGCCAGCAGCCACCAAGGCCAAGCTCAAGCAGTTCTTTTACAGCTACGGTAAAACGGACGCTCGTGAGAAAGAAGTTTTGATGAAGATATCAAAACTCTCAGGTTTCAAAGAGTCAAGCAACAGTCAACTGCTGCCGATTCGTCAGCTCGATCTGTTCAGTAAACGCACCAAGCTTGAGTCAGACTCTGTCATCTCTGCCGCTGCCAAAAAAGAGCAACTGGCCGCGATTGACAAACAGTTGGCTGCGTTGAACTGATGGCTTCAACCGCGACCCTTTCGCCGAGGGAGATGCTTGAGGCGGCTGCGCCCAAGCGCAGCCTGACTTGGTATTTTCTCTGGGCATTCGTATTCATCGCGTTGGCGGGCTCCTGGCAGGGGGCCGATATGCGGCCGCTCGATTTGGTGCGAGACTCCGGCAACATGGCGACTTATGCCGCTGAGTTTTTTCCGCCCAACTTCAGCCAGTGGCGCATGTACGTGGGTGAGATGGTCATCACGCTGCAAATTGCGTTGTGGGGAACCGCGTTGGCTGTTGTCACAGCCGTGCCATTGGCCTTGATGGCGTCCGCCAATTTGGTGCCTTGGTGGATCTACCAACCCACGCGCCGGCTCATGGACGCCACGCGGGCCATCAATGAGATGGTCTTCGCCATGTTGTTTGTGGTCGCTGTTGGTTTGGGTCCGTTTGCCGGCGTGCTGGCACTCTGGATACACACCACGGGTGTGCTGGCCAAGCTGTTCTCTGAAGCGGTTGAGGCGATCGACCCTCAGCCGGTTGAAGGTATTCGTTCGACCGGCGCGAGTGCGCTGCACGAAATTGTCTACGGCGTCATTCCGCAGGTTATGCCTTTGTGGATCTCTTTCACGCTGTACCGATTGGAGAGCAATGTGCGCTCGGCCTCGGTGGTGGGCATGGTCGGCGCGGGCGGCATTGGTGTGGTGTTGTGGGAGATCATTCGCGGATTTCAGTACGCTGAAACTTGTGCTGTGATGATCATCATCATTGTGTCGGTGACGGCGATTGATTTGGTTTCTGCTCGCATCCGGAAAATTCTGATTTAAAGGACGTGTCCATGACTTTATCAACGACTGAAATCATCCATCTTTTTGAGACCCGAGCGACCAGCCAGTATGGCCGCGAGGCGGTGAGTCAACTGGAGCACGCGCTCCAGTGCGCGCAATTGGCGGAGCAGGCAGGGGAGACCGATGCCACCGTGGTGGCGGCCTTGCTGCATGATCTGGGACACCTCATTGCGGCAAAAAAAGAGGCGCGCACAGACGACACGCAGCAGCGTGACGACTTGCACCAGTACATCGCCATTCCATTCTTACGGGGCTTGTTGCCTGATTCAGTGCTTGAGCCGATTCGACTGCATGTGGATGCCAAGCGCTACCTGTGTGGAGCTGAACCGACTTACTGGGCCAGTTTGTCGCCAGCGTCCAAACGCAGTCTTGAGCTGCAAGGTGGCGCGTACTCAGAAGCCGAACTGGCCAACTTTCTTGCTCAGCCCTATGCCGAAGAAGCAGTTCGTTTGCGTCGCTACGATGACTTGGCCAAGGTGCCGAAGGCGGCAACACCGGGCCTTATGCACTTCCAGAAAAAGCTGGAAGCGCTCGTTACTGCGGGCTGATTTGCTGCACGCGCGACGGCGGCAGGGAGATCGAAAAGGTCGATCCCTTGCCCACGGTGCTTTTTACTTCAAGCTGCCCGCCATGCCGTTGTGCAACGTGTTTGACAATCGCCAAGCCCAAGCCGGTACCGCCAGTCTCACGCGAACGGCTGCGGTCTACCCGGTAAAAGCGCTCAGTCAAGCGTGGCAGATGTTCGGCGGCAATGCCCGGACCACTGTCTTCGACAAAAAACTCGGCCCCGCCATCGGCACGCAAGCGCCAGCCGGAATGGATGGAGCCGCCGGCAGGTGTGTAGCGAACGGCATTGCTCAGCAGGTTGGACATGGCGCTGTGAAGTTCTGACTTGTTGCCTGAGACTGAGAAAGCCGCCTCGTTGACTTGCGTGATCTCGTGCGGTGGTTGCGCGATGACGGCGGAAAGCGCACGGGTTTCTTGCAACACCGGCAACATCAACTCGTTGGCGTTGATCCAGTCCCCTTGACCTGGCGCGGGGCTGCCTTCAAGTCGTGACAGTGTGAGCAGGTCGCTCACCAGCATTTGCATGCGCTGAGCTTGTTGGCTCATGAGGCCCAAGTAAGTCGCCCGTTCAGTATCGGAAACAGGAATGTTCTGCATCGTCTCCACAAAACCACTGAGCACCGTCAAAGGGGTGCGGATTTCGTGCGAGACATTGGCCACAAAATCGCGGCGCATGGTGTCGGCGAGTTCGACAGCGGTCACGTCCCGCGTCAACATCAACTTGCGCTTTTTACCGTAGGGATGAATTTTGACTGATATTTTTGACGGCTGCGAAGGCCGAACCCCGATGCCACCGATCAGGATTTCCCCGTTGAAATCGGTGCCCAATAGATAGGTTTTGAACAACGGTGAGCGCACCAGATTTTGGATATATTGGCCGACGTCTTTTTGCGGGTCAAAGCCTAGCTGATGGGCGGCGGTGAGGTTGACCCACTCAATGCGACCCGCGCCATCAAGAAGAATCACACCATTGGGTGACTCCTGAATAGCGGCCAGAAAGTTATCCAAGCGGGCATTGCTGCTTTGTGTTTTACGTTCCAGCTTCTTGATGATTTTTTTGCTGCGATCAAAAATTTCTGCCCACATGCCTGAGAGTTTGGGTGCTTGCGACGTGTCTGCCGTATTGAGCCAGTTCAACAAGCGACGAGCTCGCACGCCATCCAGCAGACTCCACAGAACTGCGCCCAGCAAAGCGCCGGCAACAGCCCAGCCAGCTGACTCATTCACCAAGCCCCAAGCCGAGCTCAGCGCGACGAGCAGCAGCAGTTCAATCAGGCGTTGCGTCATGTGGCGGAAACGGGCTGGCCTTGTCCTGCGTTGCCGGTGCTGCTTTGAACCGT
>JBEDKR010000152.1:0-5570 GCA_041172005.1 Pseudomonadota bacterium | reverse complement strand
TCTTCGAGTGCTGCGAATCAAACCACTGACGATACCATCTCTTCATTAGAGGAGCAGACTCATCGCTTCATTTCGCAAGGGTGCGTGTTGGCACCCTTGCGAAATTGACTCAAGTTATCGATATTGACCGAATGATGTCTATAGCCCGCAAACCCGGGATCCAAAATGGTTGCATGCGTACCTTTTTGGCGGCAACACGCTGCCCAGTCACCGACGCGGTCCGCCTGTATTTGCCAATCGGCTGCTAAACACCGAGGGGCGCCAGTAAGGCATCCAAATCCACAGCGTCAAACTTGAGCGCACCTTCAGCATCTTGGCCCAGCACGCTGTTGGTCAGCGCCAATTTGCGCGCCTGCAGTTCTAGCATGCGCTCTTCAATGCTGCCTTGCACCACCAGCTTGTAGACAAGCACCGGCCGTTTTTGACCAAGGCGGTGAGCGCGTGCTGTTGCTTGCTCTTCCACGGCGGGGTTCCACCATGGGTCCATGTGAATCACGGTGTCGGCGGCGGTCAGGTTCAAACCCAGGCCACCGGCTTTCAGGCTGACCAACAGCACAGGGACTTCTTGCGCTTGAAAACGCTGCACCACGTTGCCGCGCTGCTTGGTCGGGGTCTTGCCGGTCAGACTTAGAAACGGCAATTCCAGCATCACCATTTGTTCTGCAGCCAGGTCTAGTAACTCCGTGAACTGCGAAAACACCAGCACGCGCCGGCCTTGTTCCACCAGCTTGGGCAGCATGTCGGTCAACTGTTCCAACTTGGCGCGCTCCATGCCCGGGCCAGATTGGCTGCCCTTGACCAGATGCGGGTCGCAGCAGACTTGGCGCAGCTTGAGCAGTGCGTCTAGGATGGTGATCTGTGCGCCGTTAAAGCTCTGGCGCTTCAGCACGCGGCGCACTTGCACGTCAACGGCCACGCGCACACTCTCATACAGTTCGAGCTGCTGGCCCTGCAACTGCACGCGTTGGATGACCTCGGTGCGCGGTGGCAGTTCGCTGGCCACATCCTCTTTGCGTCGGCGCAAGATAAACGGACGCACGCGTTGCGCCAGCAGTGCCGCGCGCAGGGTTTCACCGTTTTCTTCGATAGGCTTGCGCCAGTGCACGGCGAAGTGTCGAGCGTCTCCCAGAAAGCCGGGCATCAGCCAGTCAAACTGTGCCCACAGTTCGCCCAGATGGTTTTCCATCGGCGTGCCGGTCAGGCACACGCTGTGCCGGGTCTGCAGTTGGCGCAGGGCGCGGGCGCTGCGGCTACCGGCGTTTTTCACCATCTGCGCTTCGTCCAAAATTACCAAATGAAAGTGCTGTGCGGCCAGAGCTTCTATGTCGCGCCACAGCAGCGGGTAAGTGGTCAGGACCACGTCATGAGTAGGCATCAGCTCAAACAGCGTTTCACGCTGCGGCCCTTGCAGCGTCAACAAGCGCAGGCTGGGTGCCATGCGTTGTGCTTCTGCTTGCCAGTTGAAGATGAGGGATGTGGGGAGCACCACCAGCACCGGCAAGTCGAGTCGGCCCGCGTTCTTTTCGGTCAAAACATGGGCCAGTGCCTGTGCCGTTTTGCCCAAGCCCATGTCGTCAGCCAAAATGCCGCCCAAGCTTTGCGCGCGCAGGTATTGCAGCCACGCCAGTCCTTCTAACTGGTACGGGCGCAGTTGCACTTGCAGGCCTTTGGGCGCAGCCACTGGTTGCGGCGTACCCAAGACCTTCAAACGTTTGGCTAAGCTGGCCAAGCCCAGATCACCTTCTAGTTGCCACGCGTTGTGCGGCGCCACACGGTGTGTCTCCAGCAGGCTGGCACGCAATGCATCAAGCCGGCGCGCTTCCCAAGTGTCCAGCTGGAGTGGGGCTTGATTGCGCAGCGGGTCGGTCAGCAAGTCCAGCATCGAGCCGACGATGGCTTTGAGTGGCGCGGCTGGCGCATCAATCAACTTGCCACCGGGTGCGCGCAAGGTCACGATGGACATGTCGTCTATGGCGGCGATTTGTGCTGCGTTGAGCCAGCGTGAATCGCGGCGCAGCAGGTTGGCCAGCATCGGGGCCAAGTCCAGCGTTTGGCCATCAATCTCAATGCCCAGGCTCAGCAGCCAGGAGCCTTCGCGTTCAGGGAGACGCAGCTTGCCTGCGCTGGGGCTGACCGACAGCTTCCAGCGCTGCACCGCCACGCTTTCATGGGCAAAGCCGGGTTGCACCACCACCGACCAACCCTTGGCCTGCAGCAGCGGTATTTGGTCGGCCCAGAAATCTCCAAAATGGGCTTCTTGTTGCAGCGTCCAGACCGAGCCGAGTGCGGGGCTGCTGTCGGGACTGCGCCATTGGAAAGTGTCTTCTTCCAATGGGACAAAGCCCAGCTCCCAAACCAGGTCAAACGCATCCGCTTCGGCGGCCAGATCGCGTTGCATCTGCACCGCTGCACCACCGGCATCTAAGAGTTGTTGCGTAGTCGCTGGTCGGTTGTTCAAGATGGAGGAGGGGGCTGGCGTTTGCCAGCGCTCTCCCGTCTCTGTCTGATAGGTCCAGTCAAACTGGGCCAGTGTCACGCTGTCTCCGCGCGGGCCGAGCTTTCCTTGAGGCTTGAGGCCAAGCAACCCATGGCCACGGTCTAGGGTCTGCAGGGTGATGCGGGGGATGAATCGACCGACGACACAACTGGCCGCTGAGTCGGTCAGTGCGGGCGTCTCAGCTGCACGGTCATTCTCGTCAGCACCAAGGGGTAAAAGAAGGGCACTGTTGCGAGGGCGAGGCATGCGGAAATTGTGCCGCATGAGAGAGTTCACAAAAAGTTTTGTCTTGACTCAAATGTCTCGGGGGCGGTCGGTGGCTGTCTGCGCAGGGACTGAAGCCGGCTTAATCCTAGAGGCTCACCCCTTGGACAGCCAGCTTTTGGGCATAGGAGTCTCTGCGTTTCGCGGCCTTAGCAGCAGTTTCAATGGCCGCTCGGATGGCTTTTGGCCCCTTTTTTTCAACCGTTTTGATCAATCCGAATTTGTGCGCCGCATCTGCCTCAGCCCTCTTGAACGTGGCGATGAGTTCGGCATGGGCATCGGATTGATTCAAAAGAGCCACTTGAACGCTAGAGTTATGAAGCTTAAAACGGTGCGTCGGGCAAGTTGTCGTTGGAACTGTTGGCTTTGCTGCTGGCCTGAGATTTACGGCCCTGCAGGGTTTTAGGTTTGTCCGCTGGTCCTGCAGCGTCCGTGGACTCTGCTGTGTCAAGGGCTTCAGCAGTGGCTTCTGTCGCGTCATCTTGCAAGGCTTGACGGACGTTGGCTTTGTCACCGGCGCCGGCAAATTTGCTGTATTTGGCCAAGGTGGTGACCAGTTGTGCATAGATGCGTGGGTTGCCAGCCAAGCATTCGCCTTGTTCCAGAAAGTCAGCTTCGCCAGTGAAGTTGCCCACCAAGCCGCCCGCTTCGGTTACCAGCAGCGAACCGGCAGCGACGTCCCAAGGCAGCAGATTGCTTTCGAAAAAGCCATCGTTGAAACCGGCTGCGGTGTAGGCCAGGTCAAGTGCTGCAGCGCCGGGGCGACGCACGCCAGCGCACTGGCTCATGACTTCACCGAGCATGCTCAGGTAAGGCTTGAGTTTGTCGCCCGGGCGGTAGGGGAAGCCGGTGCTGATCAGGCATTCTTGCAAGCGTGTGCGTTTGGCCACCCGAATGCGGCGGTCGTTCATGTAGGCACCACGGCCTTTGGTGGCGCAAAACAGGTCGTTGCGGGTGGGGTCGTAAACGACGGCTTGTTCGATCTTGCCGCGCACGCTCAGAGCGATGCTGACGCAGTAAACCGGGAAGCCGTGAATGAAGTTGGTGGTGCCGTCTAGGGGGTCAATGATCCAGACGAACTCTGAATCCTTGGCGCCTTGCTCGCTGCCCGACTCCTCCGCCAAAATGCCGTGACCTGGGTAGGCCGTCAGCAGTGTCTCAATGATGATGGCCTCGGCGGCTTGATCGATTTCGGTGACGAAGTCGTTGGTCTGCTTGGCCGAGACACGGACTGATTCAACATCAAGCGCGGCGCGGTTGATGATGGCGCCAGCGGCGCGCGCAGCCTTGACGGCCACGTTGAGCATGGGGTGGAGATTGGACATAAGCAGTAAGAAAGAGCGGGAGGGCTGCAGACCGGTGACCGGCGGGCAGGTGACAATAGCGCCATTTTAAGGGGCTTCAGCCCTAAAAGCCCATGAAAACCCGATTTATCCTCATCAACACCAGTCATGCCGGCAATGTGGGCGGCACCGCACGCGCCATGAAGGTGATGGGTTTCTCGGATTTGGTGCTGGTAGCGCCGCGCTGGGCGAATGTGCTGAACCGCGAAGAAACCATCCAACGCTCCAGCGGCGCGCTGGATATTTTGAAGAACGCCCGCGTGGTCGAAACGGTGGAAGAAGCCTTGGACGGCATGACCCATTTGTGCGCCACGGCCATGACGCCGCGTGACTTTGGTCCGCCCACGGTGACGCCGCGCGCACACTTTGCCGCCTTGACGTCGCCGGCTGCGCAAGAGGCCGGAGAGCGCCCTGAGGCTGTGGCTTTTCTGTTTGGCTCAGAGCGCTTTGGCATGCAAAACGAAGACGTTTACCGCTGCCACGCTTGCCTGAGCATTCCGACCGACCCTAAATTTGGTTCGCTTAATTTGGCAGCAGCGGTGCAGTTGATCGCATACGACTGGCGTGAGGCGCTGGGTGGTTTTGCGGTGCAGTCCGCCACGCCGCCCGCGCGGCAAGCAGATGCGGCAGAGGTCGCCGGCATGCTCAAGCACTGGGAGCAGGCCTTGGCTGAGATTGGTTTCTTAGACCCGCAAGCGCCGAAAAAACTCATGCCACGGCTGAACCAGATGTTCAACCGCGCGCAACTCTCCAGCGAAGAAATCCATATCTTGCGCGGTGTAGCCAAGGCCATGTCGCAAGCGGCCAGCAAGTCAGACACGGCATTGGCCTCCGTATTGCCCTTAGCGCCAACGGAAACTTTCGACGCCAAGTAGACTCTGCACCATGTTTTCTCGACTCCGCTCCGACGTTCAGTGCATTCTTGACCGTGACCCAGCCGCACGCACGGCTTGGGAAGTTCTGACTTGCTACCCCGGCATCCACGCCTTGCTGCTGCACCGCCGTGCCCATTGGTGCTGGAACCACGGGCTGAAGTGGTTGGGGCGGTTTATATCGCACATCGCGCGGGGGCTCACCGGGATTGAAATTCACCCGGGCGCCAAAATTGGCAGCTGTGTCTTTTTTGACCATGCCATGGGCGTGGTGGTCGGTGAGACAGCTGAGATCGGTGACGGCTGCACGATTTACCAAGGCGTGACACTGGGCGGCACCTCTTTGTACAAAGGCACCAAGCGGCACCCGACGCTGGGCCGCAACGTGGTGGTCGGCGCTGGCGCACAAGTGCTGGGCGGTTTCACGGTGGGTGACGGCGCACGCATCGGTTCTAACGCGGTGGTGGTCAAGCCGGTGCCTGCGGGTGCTACGGCCGTTGGCAACCCGGCCCGTATCATTCAGGCAGAGGCCGCCGTGAAGCGCGAAGAAGCGGCCAGTCAGATGGGCTTTTCAGCCTATGGCATCACGCAAAA
>JBEDKR010000151.1:0-5589 GCA_041172005.1 Pseudomonadota bacterium | reverse complement strand
CAGGCCAGCGTCGTGCTGCTGGCGAGCTATAGCCTGAAACCACATGCTTTGCGGCCGCTCTTTTGGTATGCAGGTGCGGCCATGACCGTCAACACGGGCCGCGCGGTGTTCATCACCAACATCGTCAACTGGTTGCTCAACAACATGGACCGGGTCATGATTGGACGCTTGTTGAACGCACAGGCACTGGGCTTGTACAACGCGGCCTACAACATGGCGACCTTGCCGAACTCGGTCTTGCTGAGTGCGCTGCAACCGGCATTTTTAGCCGCTGGGGCGAAGCTGCAAGATCAGCTGCCGCGTTTGGGTCGGGTCTACTTGCAGATGGTGGCCACCGTGCTGGTGCTGATCGTTCCGGCCTTTGTTTTTCTTGCGCTCATAGCCGGCGACCTGGTGCATTTACTGTATGGCCCCGCATGGCTTGAGGCCGGCTGGGTGCTGCAAATTCTATTTCTCAGTATGCCCGCGTACGTGGTCTGGGGTTTGTCGACGCCCGTGCTCTGGAACACCGGCCACAAGCACTATGAGTTTGCACTGCAACTGCCGCTGGTGCTCGTCGGTCTCGCTGGGTTTTATGCCTTCGCAGGCCTTGGCCTGCGCAGCGCAGCCGCAGTAGCGGCGGCGCTGCTGGTGTTGCGGGCCTTGGTCCTGAGCTTGGTCGCCATGCGCGCACTCAAGCTTCAATGGCCCAGCCTGCTACCGCATGCCGCACGCGGCTTGCTGTTCAGCGCGCTGTGCGTGATGGGCGTCTGGCTGGGACAAAACGCCACGGCTGGCTATGACAGTGCATGGCTGTCACTGCTCGCCAGCGGACTGCTGTCGCTGGCTGCAGTCATCGTCACGATCGCGCTGTGGCCCCAATTTCTAGGTGCAGAGGCCATCGACATGGTGCTGCGATTTTTTCCGCGTTTGACCGTGTTTTTCAATCGCAAGGAATTGCCGAAACGCACCGACGTCATCGGCGAGCAACGGCCTCAAGACTTAGAAACCCTCACATGACCAACACACTGACCACTTTGCTTCTTGTCTGCGGCGCCTTGTTCGCCGCATTGATCGCGGCATTCAGCATGGCCGGTGCGGTGCACGTCACCTCACGGCGCGATCAAGGGTTCATGCACTTTATTTTTTATGCCATGCTCTTTGCTGTGGCCGCTGGCACGTTGCTGTCGGGTCGCGACCTCACCAGTCAATTTTTAATCGAAGAGTCTTCGGTTTTATTCGTCAGCCACCCACTGATGAAGCTTTTGCAGCCGCTTGTCTCTCTGGTGATTCTGGTGGTCAGCGCAGAACGGCTGATCACTCATTGGCTGCAGCGACAAACAGCGTCAGTGCCGCTGCTGATGTACTGTGCATTTGTGGTGTTCTGGGCCAGCACGGTGGCTGCACCCGCGCTGTTTAGCGCTCACCCGCAGCTGTCGCATGACTACCTTTACCCCCTAGTGATCGGATTGGCTGCCACATTGGCGACACAACTTGAATGTGACAAGTCACTTAGGGCCATGCGCAATGCCCTGTTGATCTTCATCACGCTGGGTTTTCTGATGATCGTGGTCAACCCAGGTTTGGTGATGGACCGCAACTACACGCAAGGTCTGTTGCCGGGTTTGCCGCGCTTTGCCGGACTCTCCCAACACGCCGTTGGCATGGGCTTGATGGCCCAGCTGGGGCTGCTCTGTCTCATGACACGTCCTTACCAGCGGCCTTGGCTAAACCGGCTGGCTTGGGCTGTGGGACTGAGCACCCTTTTTCTCGCACAATCCAAAACCGCTTGGCTCGCATTTTTCATCTGCACGGGAACACTGCTGGCGGTGCAGCGTGGCCCCGACATATGGCGGCGTCTGGCCGACCCGATGAGTCCAACCTTGGGCATGACGACACTCATCGGCGGCATGCTCGGCATAGTGGTGCTAGTCGCCGTGCTGATGTTTGGCGACTTGGCTGAGCACCTCAGCGCCTTCATCAACACACCCGAAGGCGCACAGTTGGCGTCATTCACTGGGCGCGACCGGATTTGGGTCATCGCTTTCGACGAATGGCAACGCAACCCGGTGTTTGGCTACGGCCCTGGCATCTGGGATGAGCGCTTTCGCACCAGCATTGGCATGTCCAATGCCAGCCACGGACACAACCAATTCATGGACACGCTGTCACGTTCAGGCGCTGTGGGCGCAACTGGCTTGGTGCTGTATGCGCTCGTCTTATTGGTCTTGTCGCTGCGTTTGGCGCGTGCCTCACAGGGTTTGTCCTTGGCACTTTTTTTAGCGCTGGTGCTGCGCTCCATCAGCGAGGTGCCGCTGCTGATGCTCGGCTATTCAACCGAGATGTTCATCCATGTGTTGCTGCTGATGGTGCTGGCCTCGGCGTTGCGTACAGAGCCATTGCGGGCAGCGCAATCAAGCAAGCAAGCCTTCAGCGGTTCAATGAGTAGAGCCAGGTCCATGGTATGAAATTCACGGTGCTGATTCCCTTGTACAACAAGGCGCCCTACATCCGCTGCACCCTCGACTCGGTGCTGGCGCAAACTTGCAGTGATTTTGAAATACTGGTGATCGATGACGGATCCACGGATGGCGGCGACAAGATCGTTGAAGACTTGGCCGATGACCGCATAAGGCTGATTCGTCAGGCCAACGCAGGCGTTTCGGCTGCGCGCAACCGGGGCATTGCATTGGCTCGTGGGGATTGGGTCTCTTTTCTGGATGCCGATGATTGGCAGCACCCTGATTTTCTGGCGGCACTGGAACTGGCACAGGCAGCATGCCCTGATGCCCAAACGGTAGCCACAGATTTTTTGCGCGTGCCGCACACCGAAGGAGCGTGGCCGCCACACTGGCAAGTTGACACAGGCCAGCCTGAAGTCGAATGCATCACCGATCTGCCGGCGCGCTGGGTCCACAGCCCGTCGGTGTGCAGCAGCGCTATTGCCGCACGTCGCGATTTTCTGCAATCCATGCAGCCGTGTTTCCCGCTGGGAGAGTCGGTTGGCGAAGACTTGGATCTATGGTTCCGGCTCGCAGAAAAAGCGCCGATTGCGTTGGTCCGGGTACCGCTCGCGGCCTACCGCGTGGCGGTTCAAGGGAGTCTCACCACGCAGCACACGGCCACCGTGCTGCCGCCCTTTTTGCGACGCCTGCGTGACCGCGCGATGTCCGGTTTGCTCACACCAGATCAGTGCCACTCAGCGCTGTGGATGGTGGCTCAGCATCAGGTCACACTGGCACGGGTGGCCATCATAAGAGGGCAACGTCTGCTGAGCCTTCGCTGGCTGTATAGAAGTCGACATGCCATGCGCGGCCGACGCTGGTGGATGACTTTGACGATGGCGATTTTTTTTTCAAATCAGTTGGTTCATCATTGGCAACGTTGGCGCCTTCAACGCACCAGCCCAGTGGCGAACTTGACTGATGCCGGCTGAACCCCACAGGACACCATGCAGAACCCTAGCAAAGCCACCGGAACCACCGAAACCACCCAAGCCACCCCGCACACGCAGAGCAGGTTCAGTCGCTGCTGCGTCTCCATCGTCATCAAAGCCTTGAATGAAGAAAGGGGCATTGCCGCCACGCTTGAAAGTGCGCTGCGAGCGATCGAGTCAGTGGGTGGCGAAGTCATCTTGGCCGACTCGTGTTCCACCGACCGCACTGTAGAGATTGCCCGCCGCTACCCGGTCCGCATTGTGCAGCTGGCGCACCCAGAAGAGCGTTGCTGTGGCGTCGGTCCGCAGCTGGGCTATCAGTCCGCACGCGGTGAATTTATTTACCTGATGGACGGCGACATGGAACTCTTGGACGGCTTTTTGGAACAAGCGCTGACGTTCATGCAGCAACACCCGGACATCGCCGGCGTCGGCGGACGGGTGCTGGAAATGAACCTGAGCAACCCTGAATACCAGACACGCCAAGCGCTGTGGGCTGAATTGAACGCCGGCCCGTCACGCAGATTAGACGGCGGCGGTCTTTACCGGCGCAGTGCGATTGAAGCGGCCGGCTATTTTTCTGACCGCAACCTGCACAGCTACGAAGAGTTTGATTTGGCCGCGCGCCTGCGTGCGCTGGGTTGGGGCTTCTGGCGACTGCCGATCAATGCCACCAGCCACTATGGTCACGAAACGCAGCCTTACCGGCTGCTTTGGCGGCGTTGGCGCAGCGGCTACCTGTGGGGGATTGGTGAGTTGCTGCGAGCCAGTGCCCGTGAGCCCCGGCAACGGTTGCTGCTGGCGCTGCAAGAAGTCCGCGAGATACGCCTCTATGCCGCGGTGTTGGTCTGGTGGGCCACCCTGTTGACGCTGATGATGTTGCCAATTTCAGCCACTGAGCGCGTGACGGCGGTGCTTGCCTTGCTACTCGCACCGCTGGTTTTGATGTCGTGGCGCAAGCGCTCCGTGGCGCGTGGGCTGTACGCCGTGGCCTCGTGTTGCTTCAATGCGGCGGGCATGCTGCGCGGCTTGCTTCAAAAGCCACGTTTTTCACAACCCTTGGTTGACAGCCGCCTGCTGCAAGAGGCAAGCCCCATTCAGCCGCGCCGCTTGACTCAAGTGACTGACACCACCAACTTGGCCGCCAACGCTCGCTCTGAAAGCCTCTATGCCCCTTGAAACCCAGCGACGCATCATCTTCATTGCCGGCCCTTCCACACCCAAGGGTGGCGGCATGTTCAAAGTGGCCGACTATCTGGTTCAGATGCAGAGCCTGCAGCCTGCCCAGAATGCGGCTGAGTTGCGACTGCTCGACACGCGGGGTGATGGCAGTGCGCTGTCTTCCCTCGGGGTGCTGACACAGGCCTTGGGCAAACTGCTGCTGTGCCGGCTGAAAGGTGAGTTGGCAGGGGTGCACGTGAACGTGGCCGAGCGGCTCAGCCTGTTTCGCAAAGGCGTGCTGATTGTCACCAGCTGTGCGTTGGGCGTGCCGGTCGTGTTGCATTTGCACGCAGCCCAGCTGCATCACTTTTACCCAAGTCTGCCCAAGCCGCTGCAGGCACTGACGCGCTGGGTTTTCAGGCTACCGCAAAGCTGCATCGTCTTAGGTCAGGTCAGCCGGCAGTTCGTCATCGAGCAGCTCGGTGTGCCGGCGCAGCGTGTGGAGATCATCAACAACGGCGTGCCAGAACCAACTGAGGCCAGACGTCAACCCGACGCTGAAGCGGTTCAACATGTGCTCTTCGTCGGCAATCTGACTGAGCGAAAAGGTGTTTCAGACCTGCTCACGGCACTCGCCTTGCCAGGCGGTGACTGGCGGCAGGTCGAGGTGCAAATCGCTGGCGGCGGCGATGTGGCGGGCTACCAAGCACAAGCCAAGGCATTGGGACTCAAACGCTGGGTGCATTTTTCAGGCTGGGTCGGACAGGCCAAGGTGGCGCGGCTGATGGCGGCTGCAGATGTATTGGTGTTGCCCTCTTATGACGAAGGACTGCCACTCGTGATTCTGGAAGCCCTGGCCAATGGTGTTGCGGTGGTCTGCAGCCCGGTGGGTGAAATCAGCTGCGCTCTGACCGATGGCACGAATGCCCTATTTGTACCCGCAGGTGATGTACCCGCACTGGCGGCGAGTTTGCAAGGCGTGTTGAAAGACCCGTTGCGCAGGCAAACACGGA
>JBEDKR010000150.1:0-5593 GCA_041172005.1 Pseudomonadota bacterium | reverse complement strand
ACAATGGCGGCCTTGGGTCTACATACCTGCGTGGGTCAGACGCTATCCGTTCGCCTTGATGGCTGACGCCAAGGGCGATGGTCAGCCGACCGAACAGCTTCAAAAAATCATGGAATTTCAGAGGGGTTTTCTGGCGCTGTCGCAGTTGACAGAGCGGGTGACCAATGCCCTCGTACAAGTCGGCGTTTTGGAAGATGCGGGCTTTTCGATCCGACGCGACCAGTCAAGCAAGCCGCTGAATGTTCAGGGCTTCATGGTGGTCAACGAGACCAAGTTAAAAGCCCTGAAGATGGAGCAGGTGGACAACCTCCATCGCGCAGAGGCCTTAGGGCTGGCTTATGCTCAAATTTTGTCCATGAGCCATCTGACACAGACTGTGAACGGCCATTCGAGCTGACACGGCTGTTAAGCCAATGACCGGCAAGAAGGCCGACGCTGATGTGTTCAGGCGTAGAGCTTGTCGTGAGCCCGATCAAGGCAGCTGCCGAGGGCTCTGAAATAATCGCTGGCCTTGTCGGTGGGCATCACGTACTTGATCCTGTTGTCCTGTTCATCAATTTGAAGCGTGATGAGGTTTTTCTGGCGCAGGCCTTTGAGCAATCGGTGCGACGTGCTGTGCGAAATTTCAGTGTCGAACTGCATGGCCTTCAACACCGTGATTTTTTGGTCTTGAATCCACGCTGACGCCAACAAGTTCAGCA
The DNA here is from genome assembly GCA_041172005.1 of Pseudomonadota bacterium. Taxonomy (GTDB): domain Bacteria; phylum Pseudomonadota; class Gammaproteobacteria; order Burkholderiales; family Burkholderiaceae_C; genus Polaromonas. The sequence goes on along the minus strand of JBEDKR010000150.1, from coordinate 4,892 downwards.
GTCTTTCTTCAATGGGGTTGAGCTTCGTGAAGTCATGCGACTGGCGAACATCGTTCACCAGACGAAGGAAATTAACGTAAGCGATGGACTCTTCAGTTTTTTTCAGCATGGTTGTAGCCTTCAGTGACTAAGCCGCTCAGGGTTTGAGGTGGCTGGTTAGATTAATTTCCGTAATAGTTTATCCATCTTAATTAATAAAAACAATAAAAACAACACTTTTACAAGTTTTTGTGCGGGTTAACTGTCAATTTTTACAAATTTAAGGGGTGCGAGGCTCACAACTACTGGAAACAAGGACGTCAGGTCTTTTTGTGACGTGGCGGCGACATTGCAAATTTACCGAATGGTAAAAAAATTACTGAAGTAATGAAAATTTGACATTTACAGTGTTAAAGTCAAAATTCTTGTTAATTTAGTAATATTTGTTGGTGTTGTCCAAGAAGGGGCCAGAGTCATGCTGCAGTCTGAATTTTGTGGAACTTCACTCGCTGCCAAGAAGCTCGGCCTGTCTGTTGGAACGGTTCAGGCGCTGGTCGAAAAAAATGAGCTGAAAGCGTGGAAAACCGATGGCGGCCATAGGCGCATCTCCATGCAGTCGATTGCCGAGTATCAAAAGCGCTTCGGTCAATTTGACAGCCAGCTCCGGGACCTTTACTCGCCCCTGAAGGTGCTGATCGTTGACGAAAGCAGCGAGACCCACGACCTGATTCAAAGCATGCGCCTAGGCGCAGGCATCTTGATTGAAAGCGTCTGGATCACGTCTGCGTTCAAGGCCCTCATCAACCTGAAGACGATCCAGCCAGACGTTTTGATCGCAGACCTCAGCATGCCCAACGTTGATGGCTACGATTTGCTCCGAACCGTGCGTGCCAACCATTTGGCCAGCGTTCTCGCTCTGGTGGGTTTGACCATGGTCGACCCCTCAGACCTCAAGCAACTCGACGCCTTGCCAGTCCATACGGCGCTGGTCAAGAAGCCGGTTCATCTGCAGTGGCTGCAGGGCTACTTTGCATCTCAGATCGCTCTGCGCAGTCAGCCTCTTCGCCTTGTGACCGAACAGGAACCGAGCCTCAGCCAAGAGTGAGACGCAGCATCCCTGCGTTGTTTTTGACGGCGGTTTTAACCGCGACGTCCCAACAAAAAAGCCGCACTAGTGCGGCTTTTTTAGTTCAGGGTTGAACGTGTCAGTCAGCGTAGATGCCGGCCTTGCGGATCACGGGGCCCCACTTGATGATTTCAGCTTCGAGGTGCGTCTTCAAGCCAGCTGGCGTGACTTTATCCAAAGAAGGGACTTCCAGGCTCAGGTCTTTGAAGCGTTGCTTGACCATCGGGTCTTGCAGCGCCAAACGCAGTGCTGCGTTGATCTTTTCCAAGGCCGCTGCTGGCGTTCCTTTGGGTGCGTACATGCCGTGCCAAACTTTGACCTCAAACCCTTTCAAACCCTGCTCGTCGAGGGTTGGGACGTTGGGCAAGACTTCGAGACGTTTGAGGGTTGTCACGCCATAAACTTTGACGCGGCTTTCCTTGATCAGCGGAACAGTTTGTGATGTCTGGTCGCACAGCAGGTCGACCTGACCGCCGAGCAAGTCATTCATGGCGGGGCCGGTGCCCTTGTAAGGAATGGTGTTGAGCGTGGTGTCCATGGCGGTCATGAAGAGCAGACCGCACAAATGCGAGACAGCGCCCAGGCCGGCGTTGGCCATCGACACTTTTTCTTTGTTGGCTTTGACGTAAGTCTGCAACTCTTTGAAGTTGTTGGCTGGAAAGTCCTTGCGTGCCAGCAGGGTCATGGGCACGTCGACCACTTGGCCGATGTACTCAAAGTCTTTCAGCGGATCAAAGCTGAGCTTTTTGTAAAGCGCCGGTGCCGTGGCCATGCCCATGTGGTGAATGAAGATCGTGTTGCCATTGGGGGCTGCACGAGCGACTCGAAGGGCCGCAATAGTGCCGCCTGCGCCAACAGTGTTTTCAACCAAGACAGGCTGTCCGAGTGCTTTGCCCATCGGAATGGCGATCATGCGGGCGACCACATCGGTCGGGCCGCCAGCTGCGAACGGGACTACCAGCGCCACGGGCCGATCGGGGTAGGTTTGGGCGTGTGCCAGACCCAAGCCGCTGGCCACTAGGCATCCGATCAAGACTGATTTCAATTGCTTATTCATCGTTATTCCCTCTGTCGATTGTCAAAGTGTCTATTTTTCTCGATCGTGACCCCTTGGGCTACTCTGTAAAACCCTTGGAAAGGTGTCTTTTCGAGATGCGTGAAAGCCGTCTGGCGTTCAGTCAGTACGGGCCATCGCCAAACATTGACGAGCCAGCTTGAGCACCGGCGGGTCGACCATGCGGCCGTCCACCGTGAAAGCGCCGCCACCGGCTGCGGCTTCGGCTTGCAGCACGCGCTGGGCCCAGTCGATTTGCGCGGCTGTGGGCGCAAACGCGGCGTGCACGGCGGCCACTTGCAAAGGGTGAATGCACAGCTTGGCGCCAAAGCCAAAGCGCAGGCTGCGGGCCGCATCGGTTTGCACGCGGGCCATGTCCTTTGTGTCGGTGGTCACGCCGTCCATCGGTGCAGCCAAGCCAGCACGGCGGGAGGCGATGACGATGGCGAGGCGAGCCGGGGCCAGTTCGGCTTCATCAGCGCCGCAGGCCATGCCCAGATCAGCCTGAAAGTCGAGGTTGCCAAAGGCCAGCCGCTGCACGCCTGTGCAGCGGGCCAGTGCGTCGACGTTGGCCAGCCCTTCGGCGGATTCAATGATGGGTATCAAGGCCGGTGCTGGCATCCCAAGTGCGTTTTGAACGGCTGTCAGGTCAGCCACTGTTTCGGCTTTCGGCACCATCACCGCTGGCAAGCCGGGCAGTTGGGTTAACCATGCCAAGTCGTCTGGGTGGCTGGCAGTTTGTGCCGCATTGATGCGCACCATAATTCGATCGCGTTGTGCCGTTGACCATTGTTGCCAAGCCGCCGCCAGCGCAACGCGAGCGTCTGCTTTGTCGGCTGCCGGCACGGCGTCTTCAAGATCAACAATCACCATGTCGGCTGGGCTGGCCAAGGCTTTGTCGAAGCGTTCGGGGCGGTTCCCCGGCACAAATAAAAATGAGCGAGCTCCGGTCAGCAAGGATGAACTCATGCTGCCGCCAACAGCAAGCGACCCACGCGGGGCCACTGCATGACTTGCCAAAGCTGCGCGATGGACGACTGCATTTCTGCAGCGCTGGCACCGCCGCTGTGCGCAGCCAGACGCAGCGCTTTGGCGGTGATTTCGTCGCGGCTGAGCGTGTTGCCTGGGTCGCCCTTGGGCTCGTCTACACGGCCTTGCAAGACGCGGCCATCGGTGGTGTGAACCGTGACTTTGCCGATCCAGCGCTGCGGGTAAGCGGCGTCCACCTCGGCGTCCAGTTGCATCTCGACTTTGTCGCGCAGCGCCGTTGTCAGCGTGTCGCTGAAGTGCTTGTCAAACTCGATCAAGCCAGCATGACCAAAGCGTGCGGCCAGACCCAGCACGGTGCCCATGCTGAATTTGCTTTGGTGCACGGTGCTCGGGTGGGTCACCGGCCCGAGCACGTCGATCGCGCCTTGGTGCACATGCGTGACCACACGCGCTAAGTCTTGCGCTTGCAGTGTGTGGTCTTGCATGACTTGCAAAAGCGCGTCAGCCGCCGGGTGCGTGTGGCGGCATGAGGCGTGGTATTTGAACGAAGTTTCGGCGGTTGCCCAGCGGCTGCCGAGCTGGTCGGTGAGTTTGCGCAGGTCGGCATCGGTGGACATGCCGGCAGCCATGCCTTGTGGGCCTTCCAGAATTTGGGCCGCGCCGGTGAAGCCGTCTTTGGCCAAGTACGCCGCCATCAAACCCGCGCCAGCGGCATGTGCGGTGTGCAGTTGTTTGGAGTCTGCGGCAGTGCGCAAGAATTCCCACAAGCCCGCCGACTGCGTGCCGGCCGACCCCAAAGCGTGTTGCATTTGGGCTGGGTTCAAACCCAGCAAATGACCGACGGCTGCCGCTGCCGCCAGCGTGCCCGCCGTGCCCGTGGTGTGAAAAACTTTGTAGTGCGAGCGACCCAAAAATTCACCCACCCGAATACCCACTTCGTAACCGGCCACCGCCGCCGTGATGAGCTGCGCGCCGCTGGCGCCGATGGCTTGCGCCACCGCCAGCGCCGGTGGAAAAACCACCGTGGCCGGGTGAAACACCGAGCCGTTGTGAACGTCGTCTTGTTCGGCCACATGCGAGGCGCTGGCGTTGGCCATGGCGGCCAAATAAGGGCTGCTGCCACTGCGCGTGATGAGCACTTCGCTTGGCCCTTCGTCGGGCCCCATGCTCAGCGCAAAGCGGGTCAGGCTGTCAACCGGGCGTGCGTTGTGGCCGCCGATGGCCGAGCCAAACCAGTCGACAAACAGGTCTTCGGTTTTGCGCAACACCGCGTCGGGAATGTCGGCGGTGGTCAGGTTCGCGGCAAAGGCGGCGAGGGTGGCTGTGGCGCTGGCGTGTTGTTGGCTCATAGCGTCGTGCCGAGTTCGGCCAAGATGGCTTGGGTGTGTTCGCCGACCTTGGGAATCGCGTCCATGCGGTAGTCAAAACTGCTTTGTTTGCCTGGCGGCAACAGGGCCGGCAAGTCGCCAGCCGGTGAGCCGACGCTGGTCCAGCGCTCCCGCGCTTTCAGTTGCGGATGCGCCCACAGGTCGGCCATGCTGTTCATGTTGGCGTTGGCAATCTGGGCGCTGTCGAGTCGCTCGACCACTTGTTCGGCGGTGAGGCTTGAGAACGCGCTGACGATGATGGCTTCCAGCTCGACCCGATTCGCACTGCGCAGGGCATTGCGGTCAAAGCGAACGTCAGTGGCGAGTTCGGGTTGCAGCAAAACTTTGTTGCAAAACTGCAGCCATTCACGCTCGT
>JBEDKR010000149.1:0-5593 GCA_041172005.1 Pseudomonadota bacterium | reverse complement strand
AAGTGCAAAGGATGTTGCGTGCGCTTGGCCAGCTCGCGGTAAACCGAGATCAGGTCTTGCACGCCGCTGACCTTGCAGGACAGAATAATTTGTTCGTGTGCCATGCCCATTTGTTGGGCCAGCGCAGCGGAGTCAAGCGCCGATGTGATGAGCGCTTCGTACATCACCTGCTTGGCATCCCATGGGTTGCTTCGTGTGTTGTTGAGGTCCATCAGACTGGCCAGCAACTCTTGGTCGAGGCTGCCCCAGTTGACACCAATGCGCACGGGTTTGTTCCAGCGCACAGCCGCTTCAATCATCTGACCAAACTGCTTGTCGTGTTTGTTACCCTTACCGACATTGCCAGGGTTGATGCGGTACTTGGACAGCGCTTCGGCGCAGGCCGGGTAATCAGTCAGCAGCCGGTGACCATTGAAGTGAAAGTCGCCAATCAGCGGAACGTCAATGCCCATGCGATCGAGTTGGTCGCGCACATGCGGCACGGCCTCGGCAGCCTCAGGTGTGTTGACCGTAATACGGACCATTTCAGATCCCGCCACCGCAAGTTCCTTGATCTGAATAGCGGTACCGATGACATCAACGGTGTCGGTGTTCGTCATCGACTGCACACGCACTGGCGCGTCACCGCCCACGGTGACCACACGCGAACCCCACACAACGCGGGCTTGGGCAGACCGGCGAGCCAGCGGCTCTGCGGATTCAATCGGGAGGCAAGGCTGCATTTTTACTTCACCTCAAAACGAGCGACGTTGTCGCGGGTGACGGGCGTCAGGTCAAACGACTGGCCGCGAACCTGCACCTGTGTCACATCAGCGCGGCCCACGATCGCGCTCAGAGGCAGCGCGCCTGAAGCCCCTGCCACTTCGCCGGCCAACAGCTTACGGCGCAGCAACACGGTGCCTTTAGCGTCGGTCACTTCAACCCACGACTCCGCCCTTGGCCGGAAAACCACGATACCAGAAGCAGGCGGCACACCGGTTTGAACGAGCTCTGCAGCGGGCACAAGCAGACCCGACACAGTGGCGGATGAATTGCTATTGGCTCCAGCTGGCGCCTCAGGGGGAACTGCAGCGATAGGCACAGGGCTGGACGGTTCAACCGCCATCACCGGCAGCGGCTGTGTCAACACGGGTTCGGACTCAACAACCTGAGTTTGAGTCCAAGAAAAGTCAAGCGGCGGCAGCAACGCCAACGCCAACGCACCGACCACAAGGAGCAGCCCACCGACCACGGCTGGACGAGACATGGTGCCCAGAAGGGACGGTCGCCGACTGGAAATCGTCGCGCCATGAATCACACGCCGGCTTTCAAACTCGTGACCAAGACGCGGTGTCGCTTGGCTCGGCAGCCGTTGCAGGATCGGCGCCGGATCGAGCTTCAGCGTACGACACACGCTGCCAGCCAATGCACGGACAAAAACAGCATCAGGTAACAAGTCAAAACGATCAGCCTCCAAGGCCTCAATACGCTTGACAGGGACCTTCAGCGACACAGCCAAAGCAGCAATGTGCAAGCCTGCGGCTTCGCGCGCACGGCGCATCAAAGTTCCAGCGGTGGGCTCGGCCTCAGCAACGACCGGCTCGGGGACCTTTGCAATTGGAGCGGTCAATTGATCGTTGTCATCAGTCATGGAAAGCTCCTTTTTCATAAGCGATCAACTCGCTAGATTGTGCAAAACGGCCACGCAGCTGTTCAACCAGCGCAGCGACCGCAAGCTTGTTCTTCAACTGCCGCTCAATTTGAATGCCCAACCACAAGGTTTCAGCATTGGCCAAAGATCCCTTGTTGAGTTGACGCATGTATGGCTGCGCGGGCTCAAAGTCGCCGCGCTCAAAAAGCATGCGCGCTAAGTTGTAGCTGGTCACCGGATTGGTGCCGTCCAAGGCATGGGATCGGACCAAACTCACCTCGGCTGCAGCGGGCTGCCCGGCGCGCAATTGGCACAGGCCGCGGGCCATCCAACTCTTGGCTGCATGCGCATAAGTGGGGTTGGCAATCGCTTGGGCGAAGAGCTTTTCTGCCGCCTCGTATTTAGCCTGCTGACACTGCAACCATGCGTAGTTGTGAGCAACGTCAGCATCCCTCGGATTCAGCGCCAAAGCGCGGTCAAAACTGGCAGCGGCCAGCGGCAAGTCGTTCAGTCTCAGATACACCAGACCGCGCAGGTTGTAGGCATCTGCGTAGGTCGGGTCAATCGCCATCGCTTGCTTGATTTCATCCAGCGCAACATGCGTCTGACCTTGCTGAAAATAAGCGGTTGCCAGTTCGAGCCGAATGCGCGATCGACGCTGGCTGGGCGTTTCGTCAGACTCCGTATGAAGACCCGCATGGGCATCCGCACGCGCAGAAGCATCCGATCCAGACACTCCTTGAGCGCAACCGGCCAGCCACACCACCAGTGCGCAGACAAGACCGCGAGTGAGCATGTCTGGTATGTTCATGACTGATTGCCACTTGCCACGACAACCTTGATACCGGCCAACATACCTTGGCGCTGTGTCGCCATGCGCTTTTGCACATCGGTGCGGTCTTGCACGTCGCCGGCAAGTTGCCCGCAAGCAGCGTCAATGTCATCGCCACGGGTTTTTCGCACGGTTGTGACGATGCCAGCATCCAGCAAAATTTTGGCAAACGCCAGCACCTGCGGCATGGCGGAACGCGTCAGGCCGGACGCTGGAAATGGATTAAAAGGAATCAGGTTGAACTTGCACGACAGCCCGTCCACCGCATGTTGGCGCATCAACGCGACAAGTTGGCGCGCATGCTCAGGCTGGTCGTTGACGCCGTACAGCATGCAATATTCAAAGGTGATGAAGTCGCGCGGGGCAAACACTTGGTAACGGGCGCAGGCCTGTAGCAATTCGGCAATCGGGTATTTGCGGTTCAGCGGCACCAAGTTGTCACGCAAGGTGTCGTCAGGCGCATGCAACGACACCGCAAGCGCCACCGGGCAGTCCTGGCCGAGCCGGTCGATCATCGGAACAACGCCAGAGGTTGAGACCGTGACGCGGCGGCGCGAGAGGCCATAAGCGTGGTCGTCGAGCATGACGCGCAAGGCTGGCAACAACTGCGCATAATTTTGCAGCGGCTCGCCCATGCCCATCATCACCACGTTGGAGATAATGCGCTCTTGCTTACCTAGGTGTTGGCGCAGAAAGTGTTCGGCAAACCAGAGTTGCGCCGTGATTTCGGCGGTGCTGAGGTTGCGGCTGAAGCCTTGGTGACCGGTCGAGCAAAAACGGCAACCGACGGCACAACCGGCTTGGGATGAAATGCACAAAGTGCCGCGGTCAGCTTCAGGGATAAAAACGGTCTCGATGACATCACCGGCACCGACATCGAACAACCACTTGATCGTGCCGTCAGCAGAATCATGGCGCGACAGCACGGTGAGGGCCTGAATGTGAGCTTTGCCAGAGAGCTTGCTGCGCAGTGACTTGGCCAGATCCGTCATCTGCTCAAAGTCCGTCGCTCCGCGCTGATGAATCCAACGGAACAGCTGGGTTGCGCGAAAACGCTTTTCCCCAAGTTGTTCACAAAATGCGGCCAACCCGTCTAGGTCGAAGTCAAGAAGATTGGTGGTCATGGCTGGCACCGAACCGGCCAGCCACGAGATTGAGCCCCGGGCCAGCAACGGCCCGGCAACGGGCAGTGAAGCTGTGGGGCCGACATATCAGCGTGCGTAAATATTCATGCCTGCGAAGAAGAAGCTGATCTCGACCTGCGCTGTTTCAACAGCATCAGAGCCGTGAACGGCATTCGCATCGATGCTTTCAGCGAAGTCAGCGCGGATGGTACCTGGAGCAGCTTTTTTCGGGTCAGTAGCGCCCAACAGATCACGGTGCTTCAGGACAGCGTTTTCGCCTTCGAGGGCTTGGATCATCACTGGGCCAGAGACCATGAAATCAACCAGATCTTTGAAGAAAGGACGCTCGCGGTGCACGCCATAAAAAGCTTCGGCTTCGCCGCGTGACAGGTGCACAAACTTGGCAGCCACAATTTTCAAGCCAGCAGCTTCGAAACGTGCGTAGATCTGACCAATGACGTTCTTGGCGACAGCGTCAGGCTTGATGATGGAGAGAGTACGTTCGATAGCCATGAGATTTCCTTAACTTTAGAATTTTCGAGAGCGCGTTCAGAATGAACAAAGCCATAGAGTTTAACCTGAGCGCACCTTCGGTGCGCGCCAAAGGGTCAGCTGAAACGCCTTGTTGCTCAGCGTGAGGTTCAACGGTTTCCGCTTCGGCCACCACCACCGCCGCTGCCGCCTCGGTTACCACCGCCGCGGCGTGGTCCACCAGTGCCTCCGCCGCCGCCATAACCACCGCCGCCGCCGCCAGAGCCATAATTTCCGCCACCGCCACCACTGCGGCGCTGGCCTTGGCCCTGCGCTTGGCGCTGCCGCGTGAAGGTTTCGGCACCAATGTAACCAAACGAGGTTTTCATCGGATCCGGCTGAGAGCCACCCGGCGGGTTGTCAGACCGGGCGGAACGATCGCCGCCGCGCGGCTGACCTTGCCGACCGGCATTACCGCCACCGCCGCCAAAATTACCTTGGCGCGGACCGCCGCGTGGGCCTCCCGGGCCGGGCGTACGACCGCCGGGGCCGCCTCTGCCTCGACCACCATCACGACCGGCATCTTGCCGCTGCGGCGGCTGCAAGTCGTACGGCTCTGGCGCGTCTTCGCGCTGCGCGTCGCTAGGCTGGCGCTGCACGGGCGCACCCCGATTGCCGCCACGCGAACGCTCTTGCCGCGGACCGCGTCCGGTGCGGCCCTTGCCCGGAGCACCATCGGCTTGACGCTGTGGCCGTGGATCGCCGCGCGACTCAGAGCGGCTCAACGCATTCGTCAAGGCTGCAATGTCGTTGTCATCAAGCTCGACGAATGCGCCGCGCTTGAGTCCACGCGGCAACATGACCGCGCCATAGCGAATGCGAATCAAACGGCTGACGGCGTGGCCGACCGCCTCAAACATGCGGCGCACTTCGCGGTTGCGGCCTTCAGAAATCGTCACCTTGTACCAACAGTTGGCGCCCTCGCCGCCACCGGCTTCAAGCGTGCCGAACTGAGCCATGCCGTCGTCGAGTTGAACACCCTCCAGCAAGCGTTTTTTCTCTTCGTTGTTCAGCGCACCCAGCACACGGACAGCGTATTCACGCTCCAAACCAAAACGCGGGTGCATCAGTTGGTTGGCGAGTTCTCCAGAGCTCGTCAACAACAACAAGCCTTCGGTGTTCAGGTCTAGCCGGCCGACTGACTGCCACTTGCCTTGGTACAGCTTGGGCAAGCGCCGAAAAACCGTGGGCCGGTTTTGCGGGTCATCGTGCGTGACAACCTCACCGGCCGGCTTGTGGTACGCGATCACACGGGCAGGCGGCGGGTCGATCCGCACACGAACCGGCTTGCCGTTGACCTTGACCGTGTCGCCAAACTGGATGCGCTGACCAACGTGTGCCGGCTCGGCGTTGACAGAAATTCGACCTTCCAGAATGAGCTGCTCCATCTCTAGGCGCGAACCCAAACCGGCCTGCGCCAGCACCTTGTGTAGCTTCGGGCTTTCCGGCTGTGCTGACAGCACACGCTTGGACAAG
>JBEDKR010000148.1:0-5598 GCA_041172005.1 Pseudomonadota bacterium | reverse complement strand
CTAACAAGTTTTTCAGCGCAGCGCCGAGCATCGGTAAGTCGCCCATCACGCGCGCTCTGTCCAGCAAGGCTTTGCTGGCTGGATCGGCTTCAAGCAGCTGCACGCGATGACAGTCTTCTTCGCTGATTTGCTGGAGGCTTTCTTCAAGGATGTCCGACGCTGCCAAGGGCAGATAGGGTCGCTCGGCAGACTCCAAATTGGTCAAACGTGCGTCGTCCAGACAGTAGCTGAGCACATATCTGATCCGCGCCACGGCGCGGGCCATCCGCCCAACTTGGGCACTGGTTACTCCATCTAATGGTTCTCGCGTCAGGTTGCTCAATGTGCCATCCAAAACATCAATTGGGTTGCGAAACTCGTGCGACAACAGCGCGACGAAGTCACGTTGCTCCGCTAATTGAGTGGCTCCGGCAACGAGTTGAATTTTTGCTTGCAGGTTTGACTTGTAAGACACCCCTACATGACGAGCAACAAAGAAAAGCAAGAGCATGGCGTGCAATGTGATGCCGGCCAAAAGACTGGCATCAAGCCAGTTGATGAACATATCGAATCCCGCATTGCGCGCCAAACGGAGCATGCCAGGCAGCAAGAGTGGGATGAGCGCCAGCAGCACCCATCTTGAAGAAGGTTCGCGCGGCACCATCCAGAGCGCCAACGCGAAAATAACGACCAGTTGCGTCATGGCCAGCATATTCACAAGCGGTGCTACCTGGGCAAAGTGCCCGGCCAAAAGTATCAAGACAGCCACCAGACCCGCCACCCAGATTATTCGCAAGTACCAGCCCAAAAAACGTGGCACATAGTCTTGAGCCCGCAAGAGTCGCGAAAAAATGGTCGCAAACAAAGGACAGAGCATGGCCATACAGCTGCTTGATAGCGTATCTGCGACATGGGGACGACCCGGAAAAAGCAACAGCCCAAGCCAACCATCAGCGACAAAAAGGTTCAGACCCAACAAAAAGAAAAACCCGGCGCACATCAAAAAAATCGGTGTGCCGACGGTGAGTCCCAAGATCAACGCTGTGAGCGTGATGCAAATAAAAATACCATAAAACAGCCCCGCCACCATGGTTTTGACTTGGGTGCTTTGTTCCAGTGCGTTGGGCTGCCAGAGCACTGGTGTGACGGCTTTAACGTTGTCTGATTGGATGCGCAGCCACAGGGTATAAAGGCCCGCTTCAGGCAGTTCAACAATGAAGACGCTGTTGCGGTGCCACTGCGGGCGCAGGTCTGGGTGTATCGCCGCTCCGGCTTGTTGCGATGGCGGCTCTTGAACCGCTTGACCTTCAGCAAGCTTGACGCTGGGTTCAATCCACAGGGTGACATCATCCAAAAAAGCAGGCGGAACCTCAAGCAACCAGTTGGGGGCCGGCGTCTGGCCAGTGGGGTTTTCAGCGCGCTGGATTTGCATGCGCACCCACAACACACCGGGTTGGTACCCCAAGTTGATGTTGCCGTCGACGGGCGCAAAAGTTTGCGTCCGCGCCTGCTGCCAAGTGGCTGTACCGGCCACGTCAAGCCACATGGACATATGCCCTGCCAGCGGGGCTTTGAGTGCCGTTAACGGCAAGGGCAGCGGCAACAAAGTGGACGCCGCTTGTGCCGTTAGCGCGCAGGCCGCTAAGCACAAACCAAACAGAAAAAAGACGCTGTGGCGCGTCATCATGAACAATCGATTTATGCAACGCATCAATTTTTTTACTGGTAGCGGACGACGCGGACCGCGCCAGGATGTGAAAGATGACCTTGTTACCGAAGGATACAACGTAATAGAAACCTGCATGTTTAAAGAAAACGTGAACGTTTTATAAATCCACGCGATATCGCACCTCGCTGACGGCGGCTAAGTTTTTCTAAATAAATGGGCATTCATCTGCAATTTCACCCAAACGTCACATGATGGGAGTAAAGTGAATTTGTTGGCGGTTTTGAAAAGGCAATCAACACGCCTCAGTCAAAGCCAGCAACGTTGATCCAAGTCAAATCAAAGTGCTGTGTCAAGGTCTATTCTTAAATCTTAGTGAATAGACGTTGAATTTTTGGTGGAAGAAGGTTCGAATGAAAAATTTATACTTTCTAGTGACTGCAGGGTGCATGGTTTTTTCACAGGCCCACGCAGATACCGCGTACCGCAACGCTCAGACCAAGAGCCAAGCGGAAGGTCAATATTTGAGCGCTTTCTGGAAAGAAGCTCAAACGAGCCATGCCTTTGTCGATGCGTTTTCTGACCCGCTGACTGAGCTGGTGATTGGCGAATCTGAGTCTGTGCATATGGTTGACGGTGTCGCCAACGCCAGCCGCAACATGAATCAAACGCTCGCGGTCGTCCAACTCCAAAAGTAAGCAACTGACCGACACCCTTTGATGGCCAGTGAGGGGCCACAGTTTGGATCTGTGCCATAGTCACGCACCCCGCCAGTCTCCCGCCGCATTCGGCAAGAGATTCTTGGCCGTGGCTCTAAGCGCAGCAAATTGCAGATTGGTTCGACATGCACACCCCAGTTGTTGCAGAGGCTGAGGCGCCAATGACCGCGCCATCACGGCGGAAGTCGCTGCCCACGCTGTCAGCCCTCCTCTTTAGGTTGGTTCTTGCTTGCCTATTGCCCGCCCTGTTGGGGGTCGGCATCATGATTTACATGGACTATGAGCGCGGTCGCACGCAACTGGAAGAAAACACTCGGCTAAGCGTGCAAGACAAACTTGAAGCGGTCGACGCTCAGCTAGCACAAGCCGAACTCTTCGCGCAGACACTGGCCTCCAACGCATCCCTGGTTCAGCAAGACTTCGCCACATTTCATCAAAAATCGCTGCGGTTGCTGAGAACAAACAATCTCAATTTGACAGTCTTTGTTTATGACGCCAGCGGCCAACAACTGATCAACACCGATGTGCCTTATGGGCAGCCCCTGCTTAAACGCAAGGACATCGCAAATATCCAAAGCGTTTTCGCCAGCGGGCAGATGATGCGCTCACATATCGCCTTACGCACCTTAGACGGCCAACCCACAGTGGGCATATTGGTCCCCGTTTTTGCCGGCAAAAAAGTGATGTACGCCTTGTCGGTGGGCTTCTCCCCAAAAAATCTCAACCGTCTTACGGAGCGGCAGTCCGTACAGGCAGACGGCATCGCCGCCATTATTGACAGCACAGGCACCCTTGCAGCAAGAAGCCTTGATGCGGAAAAGATCTTCGGAAAACAGGTCGCTCCTGAGTTGCTGAAGCAGTTGAAGGAAAAATCTGAGGGCGCTGTTGAATTTACAACTTTTTCTGGCACTCAAGTACTTTCAATCTTTAGGCGCTCAACCCTCTCTGGTTGGACAGTGGTCATCGCCATTCCAAAAAGAAGCATTCAAACACCATTCACGCGGAACCTTATTACGCTAGCCCTCGGGGGCGTGCTGTTACTTGGCATTAGCCTTGGTTCTGCTTGGGTTGTCGGAAAACGCATCGCCAAGTCGGTGCGAGAACTGCATGATGCAGCAGTGGCGTTGGGCGCTGGCGATTTGACAGAAGTCCCAGCCGGGGCCACAAGCGAGACCCATGAACTCAGTCAAGCCCTGCAAGCGTCTGCCCGCATCTTGAAGCGCCGCACACAGCAACTCCAGACCGCCAATGACAACTTGCAAGAGCGCAGCACCGAATTAAGTGAAGCGCAGCACATCGCCAAAACGGGCAACTGGAAGTGGCATGCCAGCAGCGGCGCTTTTTTTGCGTCCGAAGAACTGCTGCGTCTGTATGGGCGAAAAATTCTCCTGCCCTTCGACGCACAAAAGGGCAAGGTTTTTCCAGCCGAGGCATGGCAAGAACTCAAGACGGCGGTCAAGGCGACGCTGCAAACCAAAACGGGGGTTTCATTGCTGCTGCCCACACTGACAGCCGATGGCACCCCAATATGGACTCGCATCAATGGCGAGGTCGTCTGCAACGCCACGGGTGAGATCACCGGCTTACGCGGCACGCTGCAAGACGTCGACGTTTACAGAAAAGCTGAACTGGCGCTGAAAGAGAGTGAGGCGCGCCTCAGTTTGGCCTTGTCCAACTCAGACTTGGCCACGTGGGACTGGCATGTCAAAACGGGAGATATCTATTTCGATGACCGCTGGACCACCCTCCAAGGCGACTCGGTGGAAAACATTCCAAACAACAAAGCTAGTTTTCTGCAGAACGTCTACTTGGAAGACATTCCACTGATACAAGCCGCTGTTGAGCGGTATTTCCGCGGCGAGACCCCGAAATATGAAGCCAGCTACCGCGTGCACCACAAGGACGGCCATTGCATCTGGCTTCAAGCCAGCGGCAAAGTTGTTGAACGCGATGCTGAAGGCATGCCGGTGCGCATGTTGGGCGTCGTGTGGGACACCACCGAGCGCAAGCGCCACGAAATAGAAATAGCCCATTTGCAAGCTGAGATGCACGACGTGCTGGCGTGGCAAGTCGCCCAACACACGGTGGCGGCGCTGGCGCACGAGGTGAACCAACCGCTGGCGAGTGCCTCTATTTTGTGTGAGGCCGCCAGCCGCATGCTGGTTGGCAATGGGCTTTCAGCCGACGCCAAAGCCGACAAGTCCAAGCGACTAGAGCAGACGCTGCAGCGCATCGCCAGCGACATCGGGCGGGCCGGCGACGTGCTGCGAAACCTGCTGAAATCAGTGAACCAGCCAGACATCACGCGGGCACCCGCAGTGGTGAACGAGGTGGTCGCGGAGTCGATTCAAACCGCTGTTGAAGAAGGTGTCTTCGGCTACCCGATCGTCACCCACTACGCCGCTGACTTGCCCGCCGTCAAGGTGAACCGCCTGCAAGTGGTCAAGGTGCTGCTGAACCTGATTCACAACGCAGCGCAGGCGATGCACGAAGCGACGATGAACACCGGCAAAATATGGGTCAACACCACGCTGAGCGCAGATGGCCGTGAGGTTTGCGTCAGTGTGCGAGACGATGGCCCGGGCATCAGCGCCGCCTTGCAAGCAGAAATTTTTCAGCCCTTTATCACCACCAAGTCACATGGCTTGGGCATGGGGCTGACCATCAGCCGCGCCTTGATCGAGGCGAACGGCGGAAAACTCTGGCACAGCCAAGATGATGCGCTTGGCGCTACCTTTCATTTCACCTTGCCCATTTCGAGCTAAACGCATGACTTCAGCCACTGTCTTTATTGTTGATGACGACGCCAGCATTCGCAGCAGCCTGAGCTTGCTGCTGGAAACGGACAACCTCCCCTCGGCGTGTTTTGCCAGCGCCGATGATTTTTTGGCTGCCTGCGGCCCGAACCCGGACGGTTGCCTGATTTTGGACGTGCGCATGCCGGGCATGAGTGGCCTGCAACTGCAGGACGAGCTGGCGCTGCGCCAGATTAGCTTGCCGATCATTTTTCTGACCGGCTTCGCCGACATCCCGATGACCGTCGGCGCGATGCGCAAAGGTGCGGTGGACTTCATTGCCAAGCCAGTCAACGGCGCTGTGTTGCTTGAGCGCGTGCACAGCGCCTTGGAAAGCAATCGCTTGCAGCGCGCGGCAAGCGCAGCGCGGTCGCTGTTCGAAGCTCGGTTGTTGAAGCTGACTCCGCGCGAGCGGGAGGTGTTGGTGCTCGCCCTCTCG
>JBEDKR010000147.1:0-5604 GCA_041172005.1 Pseudomonadota bacterium | reverse complement strand
AGGCCACCGGTGCCGGGTAGCACGCCGAGCAGAGGTACTTCAGGCAAGCTCACCGCACTGGAGCGGTCATCCACCAAAATGATTTCATCGCAGGCCAAAGCCAGCTCGTAACCACCGCCAGCGCAAGCGCCGTTCACTGCGGCAAGGAACTTCAAGCCGCTGTGCTTGGAGGAGTCTTCCAGACCATTGCGGGTTTCGTTGGTGAACTTACAGAAGTTGACCTTCCAAGCGTGGCTGCTGACGCCCAACATGAAGATGTTGGCACCGGAGCAAAACACCTTGTCTTTGCCGCTGGTGATGACCACGGTGCGAACTTCGGGGTGTTCAAAACGGATACGGCTGACCGCGTCATTCAACTCAATGTCGACGCCGAGATCGTAGCTGTTGAGTTTGAGCTTGTAACCAGGGCGCAAACCCGCGTTCTCATCAATATCCACCGCCAGCGTGGCCACGGGGCCATTAAAGCTAAGCTTGAGGTGTTTGTACTGGGTTGGGTCGGTTTGGTATTCGACGCGCGGTGCAAGGGCTGTGGTCATGAACATATCTCCGTCGGGCTGTTGGGGATGCAAAAAACTGCATCTTCTGAAATTCTTGATGTGAATAATAGTGCATACCTTGAATCGCAGTCAAGCACTTTTTTGCAGATTCCTTAAAAATTTCAGGCTGGCAGTTGCAGCAAATCCCGAACTTTGCTGCGCAGCAGCGCGAACGAAGGAGCCAAGCCTTGGGCACTCGTGTTGAGCGTGAGTTGCGCCTTAGAGTAAAAAGCCGCCCGCCCGGCCAGGATGACTTTGAGGTCTTCCATCGCCTCTTTGCTAGCGGCCATGGGCCGTGTGTCGCCTTGGGCTAGCACGCGGTTCATGTGGTCTTCGGGTTCAGCTTGCAGCCACACCGTGGTGCAGTGGCTGAGCAATTGATTGAAGGTGGCGGGGTCAGACACCAAGCCGCCCGGGGTGGCGATCACTGCTTCGGGGTAAATCTGGATGGTCTCCTCCATGGCGCGACGCTCGTAGCGGCGGTAGGCGTTTTGGCCGTACAAAGCCTGGATTTCCGCGACGCTGCAGCCGGCAAATTTCTCGATCTCGCGACTCAGCTCGACAAAGGGAAAGCCCAAGTCTTCGGCCAGCATTTGGCCTAAAGCCGACTTGCCAGCACCACGCAGCCCGATCAGCGCCACCCGTGTGCTCAGGGCACCGGGCGCGCCGCCAGTTCCAAACAGCTCGCCCAAAGCGATGCGGGCGCGGCGCAAATCAGCTTCACTTTGCCGCTCCAGCAGTTCTCTGATCAGCAGCCATTCCGGCGACAGCGTGGTGACGTCACCGATCAGCTCGGCCAAGGTGCACTGCAAAGCGCCAGCCACCTGCAACAGCACCAAGATAGAGGCGTTGCCCTCGCCGTATTCAAGGTTGGCAAGATGACGTTCAGACACTTCGGCAGCGATCGAAACGGCCTTGCGCGTCATCCCGCGGCGCGCCCGCAAGCCACGCACACGCTCCCCCAGCGCCACCAGAAAAGGGTTCTTTGCGTTGTCGTCGGTCTTTTCTGACATAAATTGGCTTGGTGTTATCCCTAGTATGTGCAATATAGTGCTTGACACGATGGTTTTGACGATTTATCGTCCGTACACGCATAATAATTCATGTTGCAAGCCAAGACAAGCAAGGCTGCACCTCAACCTTTTCGTGAATGGATGACCTTCCCGATGACTCCCCTTGAGTTTCGTTCACAAATTTCTCTGCTGACCAAGCAACTGGCTGGCCGTCCTCTGGATGCCAAACTGGATGCTTGGCTCAATGCCGAGCACGGCCCCGACAGCGCCACGTTCACCCAATTGCAAGCCGCCTGCATGGCCGGCGTGGCTGAAGGCTGGTTGTGCGACCGCGAAGGCGGTGGTTTGCGCTACGGCCGCATCTTCAAGCCCGCCGACGACCTGCATGGCTTTTCAGTCGATGTGGTCGACATGACGGACGTGGCCGGGCCACACCACAGCCACCCAAACGGTGAAATTGACTTGATCATGCCGATGGATGCCGGTGCCTGCTTTGACGGCCGCCCGGCGGGCTGGATGGTCTGTCCACCGGGCAGCGCTCACCGCCCGACCGTGACCCAAGGCAGCGCCTTGGTTCTTTATTTGCTGCCTGAAGGCCGCATCGACTTCACCCGCTGAACCAAAAATGCAGAAAAAAACCAGCATGACTGAACTTCTCCCTAATTTCATGGCCGGCCGCTGGCAAAACGGCAGCGGTGCAGGCACCGAACTAATCGACCCTGTGCTGGGCACACCGTTGGTCCGTGTAGACGCCACAGGCTTAAATCTGACCGAAGCATTTAACTTTGCCCGCGAGCAAGGCGGCCGTGCATTGCGTCAGTTGAGCTACCGGCAACGGGCCGCTTTGTTGGTGGAAGTCGGCAAGGTCTTGCAAGCCAACCGTGAGGCTTACTACGAGATCGCCACCGCCAACAGCGGCACCGTGAAGAACGACACGGCAGTCGACATCGACGGCGGTTTTTTCACGCTTGGCAGCTACGCCAAAATGGGTGACTCGCTGGGTGACCGACATCATCTGCTGGACGGTGACAGCGCGCGTCTGGGCAAAGACCCGCTGTTCCAGTCGCAGCACGTGATGACGCCAACGCGCGGCGTGGCGCTTTTCATCAACGCTTTCAATTTTCCGGCTTGGGGCCTGTGGGAAAAAGCCGCACCGGCGCTGCTCTCAGGTGTGCCAGTGATCATCAAACCGGCCACGGCCACTGCTTGGCTGACGCAGCGCATGGTGCAAGACGTGGTCAACGCTGGCATGTTGCCGGCCGGCGCACTGTCTGTCATTTGCGGCAGTTCAGCCGGCTTGCTGGACCAGTTACAAGCCTTTGACGTGGTGTCTTTCACCGGTTCGGCAGAAACCGCCGCGGTGATTCGCTCGCACCCCGCCGTCACACAGCGCTCAGTCCGCGTCAACATCGAAGCCGACAGCTTGAACTCAGCCCTGCTCTTGCCGGATGCAGGCACTGAAGCACTGGAGCTGCTGGCCAAAGAAGTGGCCCGCGAAATGACCGTCAAGTCAGGCCAGAAATGCACGGCGATTCGCCGCGTGCTGGTGCCGCAAGCTGTTTACCATGAGGCCGCTGCAGCCATTCGCGCACGGCTGGCCAAAACAACGGTTGGCAACCCGCGCAATGACACTGTGCGCATGGGCGCCTTGGTGAACCGCGCGCAATTCAACACCGTGCTGGAAGGCTTGGCACTGCTGCAGACCGAGGCCGAAGTGCTGCACGACGGCGCAGCCCACGCACTGGTCGATGCAGACCCGTCTATCGCTTGCTGCGTCGGTCCGACCTTGCTGGGCCTGCGCACGGCAGATGCCAGCGATGCATCGCGTCACGTGCATGACACCGAGGTCTTTGGGCCGGTCGCCACACTGGTGCCTTACCGCGACATCAGCCATGCACTGGCGCTGGTCCGACGCGGTCAAGGCTCACTCGTGACATCGCTGTACGGTATTGACCCAGCGGCGCTGGCCAGCGCTGCGCTGGAACTGGCCGACAGCCACGGCCGCGTGCACATCATCTCGCCTGACGTGGCAGCACTGCACACGGGCCACGGCAACGTGATGCCGCAGTCGCTGCACGGCGGGCCTGGCCGCGCGGGCGGTGGTGAAGAACTGGGTGGCTTACGTGCGCTCAATTTTTACCATCGCAGAAGCGCCGTGCAAGCCAGCACCGCGGTGCTGGCGCATTTAAAACCCGTCAGCGAATAAGCTGAGCACGGTAAAAAAAGAGAACGAGGAGACACGCATGCCCCCATCATTTGCACACGGCTCGCTGCCTGCAGCCCCCGATCTGCACTTCAATTTTGCACAGCATCTGATCGACTGCAACGTCAGTCGTCCAAACAAAATCGCCTTGATCGACGATGTCGGACGGCTCAGTTACGGCGAGTTGGCGGACGGTGTTCGCCGCGTCGCTGCAGGCCTGCTGGCGCTGGGTCTGCACCGGGAAGAGCGCGTACTGCTGCTCATGCACGACAGCAGTGACTGGGTGGTGAGCTTTCTGGGCGCGATGTACGCGGGACTGGTCCCGGTGGCCGTGAACACCTTACTGACCGCCGACGACTACGCCTTCATGTTGCAGCACAGCCGCGCGCAAGCTGCGCTCGTGTCTGACGCTTTGCTGCCCACCTTGCGACTCGCCATGGCGCAGGGTGGCCACGAACTTCAGGCGGTCGTCGTGTCCCGACCAAGCGCGACACTTGACAACGGTGAAGTTGCCATGGACGCCTTGATCGCGCAAAGCGCACCACTTGCGCAAGCCGCAGCGACCAGCCCGGACGATCCCGGTTTTTGGCTGTATTCTTCCGGCTCCACCGGCCGGCCGAAAGGCACCACGCACACCCATGCCAACCCTTACTGGACAGCCGAGCTGTATGGCAAACCCATCCTCGGTCTGCTGGAAAAAGACGTGTGCTTTTCAGCTGCCAAACTCTTTTTTGCCTACGGCTTGGGCAACGGTTTGAGCTTTCCCTTGAGTGTGGGCGCAACCGTGGTGTTGATGGCCGAGCGGCCAACGCCCGACGCCACCTTCAAACGCTGGAAAGAGCAGCAGCCCACCGTCTTTTTTGGCGCCCCCACCGGCTTTGCCGGCATGCTGGCATCGGCCAACTTGCCGGCAAAAAACCAAGTGGCCTTGCGCCTCGTGTCGTCCGCTGGCGAAGCACTGCCCGCCGACTTGGGTGAGCGCTTCACCGCACACTACGGCGTGGAGATCATTGACGGCATCGGTTCCACCGAGATGCTGCATATTTATTTGTCGAACATTCCCGGCAAGGTTCGCTACGGCACCACCGGCTGGCCGGTGCCGGGCTATGACGTCGAACTGCGCGGTGACGACGGCTTGCAGGTGGCCGACGGTGAGATCGGCGACCTCTATGTGCGCGGCCCGAGCGCCGCCTTGTTGTACTGGGGTAACCGCGAAAAAACCCGAGAGACGTTTCAAGGCGCTTGGACCAAGAGCGGCGACAAGTATGTGCGCAACGCCGATGGCACTTACACCTACTCCGGCCGCAGCGACGACATGCTCAAGGTCAGCGGCATTTATGTCTCACCGTTCGAAGTCGAGGCCACACTGGTGCAACACCCTGCTGTGCTTGAAGCCGCCGTGATCGGTATGACGGACAGCGACGGCCTGACAAAAACCAAAGCCTTTGTGGTGCTCAAGTCAGGGCACACAGCCACTGCCGAAGAACTCAAGGCCTTCGTCAAGGAACGCTTAGCCCCCTACAAATACCCGCGCGTCATCGAATTTTTGACGGAGCTCCCGAAAACCGCTACCGGCAAGATCCAGCGCTTCAAATTGCGCGATATGGACAAGACATTGGCATGATCCAGAGCCTTGGTCAGCACGCTACTCAGCGCACATTGACGGCCAAGATAGATTGGGCCGGACGGCCCGTGCACATCGAATACCAGTGGATCGAAGAGGCTAAAGCAGAGACCGACACGCCATGGCTGATTTTTTTGCACGAAGGTTTGGGCTCGATTTCGATGTGGCGTGACTTCCCGCAGACGCTGTGCAGTGCCTTGGGCTGCCGCGGGCTGGTGTATTCGCGTC
>JBEDKR010000146.1:0-5615 GCA_041172005.1 Pseudomonadota bacterium | reverse complement strand
GCAGATTGACGGATTGAATGAGTTCAGTAGATTTCAGGAGACACGAGATGACCGACAAATTGATTATTTTTGACACCACCTTGCGCGATGGCGAACAGTCCCCAGGTGCGTCCATGACTCGCGACGAGAAGCTGCGCATTGCACGCCAGTTGGAGCGGCTGAAAGTCGATGTGATCGAAGCCGGTTTTGCCGCCAGTTCTAACGGTGATTTTGATGCCGTGCAAGCGATCGCCAATGCGATCAAAGATTCAACGATCTGCTCCTTGGCACGCGCCAATGACCGCGATATTTCACGCGCGGCCGAGGCACTGAAGGGCGCACGTTCAGCGCGTATCCACACCTTCATCGCTACCAGTGCGCTGCACATGGAGAAAAAACTCCGCATGACGCCAGAGCAGGTGTTGGAGCAGGCCAAACTGTCCGTGCGATTTGCCCGCAATTTGGTGGCGGATGTTGAGTTCAGCCCTGAAGACGGCTACCGCAGCGACGTCGATTACCTGTGCCGCGTGATCGAAGCTGTCATCAAGGAAGGCGCGACCACCATCAACGTGCCCGACACCGTGGGTTATGCCGTGCCGGAGCTTTATGGCCACTTCATCAAGACGCTGCGTGAACGCGTGCCCAACAGCGACAAAGCGATTTGGTCCGTGCACTGCCACAACGACCTCGGCATGGCGGTGGCCAATTCGCTGGCCGGCGTGATGATCGGGGGCGCACGGCAGGTCGAGTGCACCATCAATGGCTTGGGCGAACGCGCCGGCAATTGCGCACTTGAAGAAATCGTCATGGCCGTGAAAACGCGCCGTGATTATTTCAATCTCGACATGAACGTAGATGCCCTGCAAATTCTTGCGGCCAGCCGGATGGTCAGTCAGACGACAGGTTTTGTGGTGCAGCCCAACAAAGCTGTGGTTGGCGCCAATGCCTTTGCCCATGCTTCAGGCATTCACCAAGACGGCATGCTCAAGGCGCGTGAAACCTACGAGATCATGCGTGCCGAAGATGTGGGCTGGACAGCCAGCAAGATGGTGCTGGGCAAGCTCAGCGGCCGCAACGCTTTCAAACAGCGCTTGCTGGACCTCGGAGTGCAGATGGAAAGCGAGACCGACATCAACAACGCCTTTGCCAAATTCAAGGAACTCGCTGATCGGAAAAGCGAGATCTTTGACGAAGACATCCTGGCGTTGGTCAGCGACGCCAGTGTTTTGCAGGAGCGCGAGCAATACGGTTTTGTCGCCTTGTCCCAACACAGCGAAACCGGGGAGCGTCCGCAAGCCAGCGTCACTTTCACGGTCGATGGCAAGGAAGTCAAAGGCAGCTCAGACGGCAATGGTCCGGTCGATGCCTCACTCAAAGCCATCGAAACCCATGTCAAGAGCGGCGCCGAGATGGTCTTGTACTCGGTCAACGCGATCAGCGGATCGACGGAAAGCCAGGGTGAGGTCACGGTCCGTTTGCAAAGCAGCGGCCGTATCGTCAATGGCGTTGGCTCTGATCCGGACATCGTCGTAGCGTCTGCCAAAGCTTATTTGAGTGCCCTGAGCAAACTGCACAGCAAAGCTGACCGGGTTCCAGCACAAGGCTGAAATTCAGTGTAATTTACATTTGCGGGCGTTAAAAAATGTGAAATATGCCTTACATTGACTCGATTCGGTGGGATTATTTAAAGACTGGCTCGTTGAATCGGCGTCAGACCACTTTTCACATGAATAAACGCTCGCAAGTTTTTGATATTGCGTGCTTTTTTGTATTTGGATACACTCACGTACAGCCTGCTACACGTAATTTTGCATTTTCATACCTGAGAAGACCAACCATCCATGCCTAAAACAACTCTACAGCGCATAGTCCAATTGGTTGGTTTTTGTGTTTTGGGGCTGTCTGTCAGCTTACCGGCGGCCCACGCAGCAGCCGATGGCGAGCGAAAAGTGTCTAAAAAAACGCGAGTGGCCAAGGTCGTCAAAACCAGCTCGACGCGTCAACAAGTCAAAGTACGAAGTTCAAAGACAGTTGCTGAGCGTAGTGTGACCCCGCCAAGATTGTCTTTCGGGCAAATTGCTGGTTTGCACAGCGCCGCCGATCCGCTGTCACTCAAATCGAGCGTGGCGCTCGTCATTGATCAAGACACTCAAGAAGTCCTCTTCAGCAAAAATGACCATGCCGTGCTACCGATTGCGTCGCTCACCAAGATCATGACGGGCGTCATCATCAGCAGTGCGAACTTGCCGATGGATGAAGTTCTGACAGTGACGCAAGACGACGTCGATACAGAAAAAAACAGCAGCTCCCGTCTGCGCGTCGGCACCTCACTGACACGCGGTGAGTTGCTTCACTTGGCCTTGATGTCGAGTGAAAACCGTGCCGCGCATGCGCTTGGCCGGACTTATCCGGGTGGCCTACAGACCTTTGTAGGCTTGATGAACGCCAAGGCCAAGATGCTCGGTATGAAGGACACTCGTTATGTTGAACCAACTGGTTTGTCCAGCCTGAATCAGTCGAGTGCCCAAGATCTTGCCACCCTTGTCAACGCGGCCCATGCCGACCCGGTGTTGCGTGAACTCTCGACTTCCGCCGGCTACCAAGTCGCTGTGGGTCGACAAACCTTGCAATACAACAACACCAACCGTTTGGTGAAGAGCCCCAACTGGGATATTGGTCTGCAAAAGACCGGCTACATCTCAGAGGCCGGTCAGTGTCTTGTCATGCAGACCAAAATCGCGGGCCGCAAGTTGATCATGGTGTTTCTTGATTCAGCCGGCAAGTTCAGTCGTATTGCGGATGCTGAGCGCGTCCGGCGCTGGGTCGAATCTAATCCGATCGTGATGCAAAAATTGAAGATTGCAGAAGCTCTGAGTCTGACTGACGGTTGAACAGTAGCCAATTCAGCTATGCGTTAAAAGTCTCTCGGCTCTTTGCTGCAGCCCAAGGCCACTGAAATCTCATGGGCTGTGGCTTGGAGTTTTGGCAGCCAGCTTTCATCTAGCCGATCGGCTGGTGCTGAAATAGACAGTCCGGCGATCAACTTGTTCTGATCGTCGTAAATTCCCGCTGCCATGCAGCGCACTCCGAGTTCCAATTCTTCATTGTCTCTGGCGATGCCATATTGGCGCGCCTTGGACAACTCACGTTCAAGCGTCGCCAGTTGCGTGATGCTGTTGCGGGTATGGCCGGGCAGGCCTGTTCGGGTGGCATAACTGCGCAAACGTTGCGGGTCATCAAAGGCCAGAAACAACTTGCCAACCGACGTTAGATGCAAGGGCGCATGGCCGCCGATAGCGCGTACCACCTGCATGCCAGAGCGTTCGCTGTAAGCTCGCTCCACATACACAATTTCATCGCCTTGGCGCATGCTCAAGTTGACTGGCTGCTGTGTCAGTTTGTGGAGTTCGCGCATCGGGGTGAGGGCGGCATCTCGCACGCTGAGCCGGGCTTTGACTAAATTCCCCAGTTCCAGCAAGCGCATACCGAGTCGGTAGCTGCCTGCGGCAGGCCGTTCCACGAAGCGGCCGGTTGCCAGGTCATTCAAGATTCGATGCGCGGTGGAGGGGTGCAGGCCGGACTTTTCGCTGATCTCTTTGAGGGAAACAGCTTCTTCGCGTGCAGCGAGAATCTCCAACAAAGTGAACATCCGTCCAATCACTTGAACCGTGGGTGTGGTTTGCGCGCTGGCGTCGGTGTGTTTCATGTGGCAGCCTTTTGCTGCATTTTACTTTGTGAAATTTGAATTCATGGCCATCATTCTGTCGGAGTCAACCATTGGCCATTCAAACGTACTTCGTGCGGCTTGAAGCGCGCCTTGTAATTCATCTTGGGACTTTGCGCGATCCAGTAGCCCAAATACACATAGGGCAAGTTCAGCAGACGTGCTTGCTCGATTTGCCACAGCACGCCGTAGTTGCCGTAAGCCGCTTTAGCGTCCGGTTCGTAGAAGGTGTAAACCGCCGAGATACCGTCATCAAGCAGGTCCAGAATTGAGACCATTCGCAGCGAGCCCACTTCACCGTCGGTAGCTGAATCTCTGAATTCCACCAAACGCGAGTTGACTCGGCTTTGCAGCAAAAATTGGGTGTATTGGTCGACGCTGTCTTGGTCCATGCCGCCACCGGCATGGCGGCTTTTTTGATAGCGCAGATACAGCGCGTAATGCTCAGATGTGAAGCCCAATTTAAGGATGCTAGCCTCAAGATGCTGATGGCGTTGCCAAGCGCGTCGCAGGCTGCGGTCGGGTTTGAATTCATGGGTCAGCACACGTAAGGGCACGCAAGCTTGACAGCCTTCGCAGTAGGGTCGGTAGGTGAACATCCCGCTGCGGCGAAACCCGTTAGCGACCAATTGCGAGTAAGCCTCGTTGTGAATCAGGTGGCTGGGCGTTGCCACTTGGGACCGGGCTTGGCGTCCCGGCAAATAACTGCAAGGGTAGGGCGCAGTTGCATAAAACTGCAAAGTTTGCGGCGGTAGGTCTTTGAGATTGGTCACTTGCAGCCGAGGGTTTGAGCGGTGGGCGACTCATGAGTCGGCAAAATTTCACGCCAGTGCTGCGCGTCAAAAACCCAATCCGGGCGGGAACGGACGGCTTGTTGGCTTACGTGCGAGGCGAACGGTTCCCGAGCAATTTCACGGGCACCAAATGACGACAGATGTTGCGTTTTTTGCTGGCAATCGATCATGCCGATGTCCTTGGCTCTGCAAAAAGCTACCAATGCACACAGCGCGATTTTGGAGGCATCCGTTTGATGCGAGAACATGGATTCACCAAACACCATGCAGCCGACACTGACGCAATAGAGACCGCCGACCAATTCCCCTTTGACCCAAGTTTCGACGCTGTGGGCATGGCCAGCTTTATGCAACTCACTGTAGGCAGCCATCATGTCCGGCACGATCCAAGTGCCGGACTGGCCATCTCGCGGGGTACTTGCACATGCCGCCACAACTTGATCGAAGGCGGTGTCAAATGTGACGGCGCAGGTGGAGGTGGCCAGAAAGCGCTGAAGGGTTTTCTTGAGTGACCGGTGCAGTTTGAAGTCTCGGGTCAGCAGCACCATGCGTGGATTCGGGCTCCACCACAAAATCGGCTGGCCTAAGCTGAACCATGGAAAGATGCCCGCGCTGTAGGCCCGCACTAAGCTGTTGACGTCCAGTGCGCCACCGGCTGCAAGCAAGCCGGCAGCTTCTTCGCCGACACCCCAAGCGCTGCTCAGGGCTGGAAATTCTTCCCCCGCCTTCAGCCACGGAACAGGTCTTTGTGATCGGTTCATGAGGGTGTTTTAACAGGCTTGTAACAAAAACTATCCGTGCGAGACAATTGGTTACCTTGTACTAAATGACGGCTTTGTATGGCAACGTTAAAATAAAATTGAATACTGAGTTCTTAATGTTTTCATGGCAACAAACCACAAGGGGTTCTCTCACCGCCTTCCGGCCGTTGGCCAAACCAAGGACTCATCACTTTGTCTGCCGTTAATAAGGTTATTGAGGAAAATTATGCCTTTTATTCAAATCAAGTTTCCCCGCTCCCAAGCCAAGTGGGCCACTTCAGCACTCCGCAGTCAACTGTTGGTCTTGTTGTCCGCCTTGTTGCTCAGCGGTGTTGCACTGGCAGAACGTTCTGAAGG
>JBEDKR010000145.1:0-5643 GCA_041172005.1 Pseudomonadota bacterium | reverse complement strand
CAACAAGAAGTTGTGCATCGAGTATTCAAAAGGAATCGCGAACTTGAAGCCTTTCCAGTTTTTCGGGTCGCGGTTGTTTTTGTGTTTGAGGGCCAGTGTGATGGCCTGGCCGTTGATGTTCTGGATGGTCGCCACGTTCATCGGCGTGGCGTTGGAGCCCAAGCCCATCGAAATGGCCAGCGGCATGGGCGACAGGAAATGGGTCGCGTCATATTCCTTGTTGATCATCTTGTCGCGAATCAGCGCCCAACCAGCGGTCTTGGTGAGCTCGACGCTCAGACCTTGCTGCTTATAAAACCCCAGCGGTTGCGCCATGATCAGCGGCGTCGCGCAAGTGATGGGGATGAAGCCGATTTTCAGGTTGGTTTTTTCAAGCGAACCGACTTTTTTGCCCGCCTCTTGCGCCATCGCTTGCATGCTGGCCACTGGCAGCAGACTGGAGATGGCGGCCATCGCCGTGCCCTTGCCGACGGCGCGCAGGAAGCGGCGACGGACTTCGTCTTGCGGAAAAATCGCTTTGACCAAGGTCGCCTCAATGAAGGCGTTGGAGTAAGCCTCGAACTCGCTGGTCAAACTGCGGCGCCGCAGCTCAGTGGTAGCGCTGGCCGCACTTTCCGCTTCGTGCTCGGCCACAGAGTGTTCTTTGCCGCAGCTGCACTTGAGCATCAGCGGACGATCGGCGTCGAACGGGGCAAAGTAGTCGGACATGCTGCGCACCTTTTCATATGAAGAGGTGTCTGTTAATGCAATTGCCGGGCCACCTCAAAAGCACAAACTTGGTGCAGTGCACCGAACTGCAGCGCTCCAAAGCGTGAATAGTTGTAAAGTCAGGCATCACTCTGTTCACCGCTGTCACGCCTAAAAGCGCAAGGCCCGCTTTGAGAATCTCCTTCATGCATCTTCTTTATTCCCCCTTGGCCTCTATGGCTCATCGCGTTTCCCCCGCTGCGGCGCCCCGCTGGTTGGTTCGCACGGTCTGGGTCTTGTTTGCCCTGCTGCTCTTGCTGGTGGCTTCGGGTTGCAGCCCCAAGCTGAACTGGCGCGATGTCCAGCCCGGCAACAGTGGCCTGAAGCTGCTGCTGCCTTGCAAGCCCGACCAAGGCGACAAGATCGTCCCGCTGGGCGGCCGGCCCACCAAGATGACCATGGTGGGCTGCGACGCCGGCGGTGCTACTTTTGCTGTGGCCCTCGCTGATTTGGGTGATGCGCCGAACTTGCCCGAAGTGCTCGCGCAATGGCAGGCGCTCACGCTGGACAACATGAAGGCCACGCCGGCGACCACTCAATCGCGCCCACTCAGAGTGCCCGGTGCATCTGAACAGCCAGCGCCGGTGCTGGTGGTAGCGCAGGGTCAGCGGCCGGACGGCAGTGCTGTGAACGGCTGGGCGGCTTACTTCAGCCAGGGCTCGCAAGTGGTGCAGGTGGTGATGTACGCGTCCGCCATTGAGCCGGTGGCGGCAGAAATTTATTTCTCCAGCCTCAAGTTCGACTGATGTCGACATCCGAATTCGCCAAAGCTGAGCCCCAGCCCGACAGCGGAAGACTGGATCGCAAGGCTGCTGCTTTTGTATTTCTTGCCTTTGCAGCGGCTTATTTTTGCTCCGCCTTGGTCCGGGCCATCACTGCCACGCTGTCGCCGGTGCTGACGCTGGATTTCAGTTTGAAAGCGAGCGATCTCGGCCTGTTGGCGGGTGGCTATTTTTTCGGCTTTGCGGCGATGCAGTTGCCGCTGGGTCGCTGGCTTGACCGCTATGGACCGAAGCGCGTGATCTTGTATTTTTTGAGTTTTGCGGTCTTGGGTTGCGTGGCGTTTTCGATGGCCAGCAGCTTTGCTTGGCTGCTGGCGGCGCGGGTGCTGGTTGGCATGGGCGTGAGTGCTTGTTTGATGGCCCCGCTGACCGGTTTTCGTCGTTGGCTGGATGGGCCATCTATGGTGCGCGCCAATTCTTGGATGCTGATGACGGGTTCCTTCGGCATGCTGGCGTCGACGTTGCCCGTGCAGTGGCTGATGCCGCTCACCGGTTGGCGCCCTTTGTTTTGGTTGCTGGCCATCTTGATTTTGCTGTGCATGGCTGTGATTGCGTGGATCGTTCCCCCTGCGCCCGTGGTTTCTGTGATCGCGTCGCCAGAGGCCGACCCGACAAGCTATGCGCCGGTCTGGCGCAGCCGGTATTTCCAGACCATGACGCCGCTGGCGTTTTTCAATTACGGCGGCCTGATTGCGATTCAGACTTTGTGGGCCGGGCCGTGGATGTTGAAGGTGGCGGGTTACACGCCGCTGGAGTCTGCCGCTGGACTTTTTTATCTCAATGCTTGCATGCTGGTGGCCTTTTGGGCTTGGGGCATGTTGGCTCCACGCTTGATCAGCCGGGGCTGGAGCGCTGAGCGCTTGATCGCTTGGGGCGTGCCGCTGAGCCTGTTGGCACTGGCGGTCAATATTTCGGGCGCCAGTGGCACGGGCTGGGTCGGCTGGGCGATTTTTTGCGTGATGTCCAGCGTCTTGGGCTTGGCCCAACCAGCGATTGGCATGGCGTTCAAACCGTCCTTGGTCGGACGCGCGTTGTCGGCCTTTAATCTGATGATTTTTTCGGGTGTTTTTGTCGTGCAGTGGGGGATTGGCTTGCTCATTGACGGCTTTAAGGCCGTCGGATTGTCCGAAGTTGCCAGTTTTCAGGCGGCTCTGAGCGTCTTTTTGTGTTGCGCTATGGCCTCATATGCTTGGTTCCTCAGAGGGAAGGCTGATAATTCACCCCCATGAATGGCATTCTCATCATCGCCCACGCGCCCTTGGCTTCGGCGCTGCGCCAGTGCATCGCGCATGTTTTCACGGACAGCCCGGAAGGCGTTGCCGCACTCGACGTGCAGCCCAACACGCCACCTGAGGAAACGCTGGCTCAAGCCCGCATCATGCTGACGCAGCTGGGTGCGACAGACGCGCTGGTGCTGGCCGACGTCTTCGGTGCCACGCCTTGCAACGTTGCTCAAAAGCTGGTCGACGGCGTGCACTCCAAGCTGATCACGGGTGTCAACCTGCCGATGCTGCTGCGCACCGTGTCGTATCGGCATGAGACGCTGGACGCGCTGGTGGCGCGCGCCTTGATTGGCGCCACACAAGGCGTGATGCAAGTCGCCATCACAGCCCCCCAAAATCAGAACCGTCGAAACCATGATCAAGACCAGCACAACCATCAGCAATAAATTGGGCCTGCATGCCCGCGCCTCGGCCAAGCTGACCAAACTTGCCGGAAGTTTCCCGTGCGAGGTCTGGATCAGCCGCGGCGAGCGCCGGGTCAATGCCAAAAGCATCATGGGCGTGATGATGTTGGCTGCGGGCATCGGCAGCACGGTCGACATTGAAACCAGCGGCACCGATGAACAAGCGGCAATGGACGGCTTGCTAGCCTTGATTGCCGACAAATTTGGCGAGGGCGAATGACTTTTTCCATCCACGGTTTGGCGGTCTCGCGCGGCATCGCCATTGGCCGTGCGGTGCTGGTTGCTTCCAGCCGGGCCGACGTGGCGCATTACTTCGTTGATGCCAGCCAAGTTGAGGCAGAAATTCAACGCGTGCGTGCTTCGCGCAATGCGGTCACTGAAGAGATCACTCGCCTGCAGCGAGAGCTGCCGCGTGACGCGCCCACTGAACTGGCGGCACTGCTGGATGTTCACCTCATGTTGCTGCAAGACGAGCAACTGATCAGCGGCGTCAAGGGCTGGATTGCGGATCGTCACTACAACGCCGAGTGGGCACTGACCACGCAGTACGAGATGATTGCGCGTCAATTCGACGAGATGGAAGACGAGTACTTGCGTGAACGCAAGGCCGATCTGGAGCAAGTCGTCGAGCGCATTCTGCGTCACATGAAAGGCGTCGCATCGCCGGTGTTGCCGCAAACGCCAAGCAGCCGCAAGCTTCAGCAAGATTTGTTGCTAGACGACACCATGGATGTGCCGCTGATCTTGGTGGCGCATGACATGTCGCCTGCCGACATGTTGCAGTTCAAGCAGAGCTTATTTGTCGGCTTTGCCACCGATGTCGGTGGCCGTACTTCTCACACCGCCATCGTGGCGCGCAGCATGCACATTCCGGCGGTGGTCGGTGCGCGCAGTGCCAGCCAACTGATCAAGCAAGACGACTGGGTCATCATCGATGGCGATGCCGGCGTGTTGATCGTCGACCCTTCACCCATCATCTTGGCCGAGTACGGTTTTAAACAACGCCAGGGTGAATTGGAGCGCGAACGCCTGAACCGCTTGCTGCACACGCCGGCGCTGACCCTAGACGGTCAAAAAATTGAGCTGCTGGCCAACATTGAAATGCCGGAAGACACCCATGGGGCGGTCAAGGCGGGCGCCGTCGGTGTGGGTTTGTTTCGCAGCGAATTTTTGTTCATGGGGCGCATCGGCCATCTGCCCGGTGAGCAAGAGCAATATTTGGCCTACCGCCAAGCGATAGAAGGCATGCAGGGTCTGCCAGTGACCATTCGCACGGTGGACATTGGTGCCGACAAGCCGCTTGATCGGCACACCAAGGCGCAAGAAACGCACCTCAACCCAGCGCTGGGCTTGCGGGCGATTCGCTGGAGCTTGGCGGACCCACCGATGTTCTTGACGCAGCTGCGCGCCATTTTGCGAGCGGCTGCGCACGGTCAGGTGAACCTGCTGGTGCCGATGCTGGCGCACGCCTCAGAAATTCGCCAGACCATGTCATTGATTGACCATGCGCGGGCCACGCTCGACAACACGGGTGTGCCTTACGGGCCGGTCAAACTGGGCGCCATGATCGAGATTCCGGCTGCAGCGCTGACGCTCAAACTGTTTCTCAAGTACTTCGATTTTTTATCCATCGGCACCAACGACCTGATTCAGTACACGCTGGCGATCGACCGCGCCGACGAAGCTGTGGCGCATTTGTACGACCCGTGTCACCCGGCCGTACTGCGGCTGGTAGCCGACACCATTGCCGAATGCAATACGCAGGGCAAAGGCGTCAGCGTCTGCGGGGAAATGGCCGGCGACGCCAGCATGACGCGGCTGCTGTTGGGGCTGGGCTTGCGGAGTTTCTCGATGCACCCGTCACAAATACTGGCCGTTAAGCAAGAGGTCTTGCGCGCCGACACCAGCAAGCTCAAGGCCTGGTCGCAGCGCGTGATTGACAGCGAAGATCCGGCTTCGCTGTTGTAGTTATTGCAGCCTTGGCTTCAGCGAACGGCCGCCAGCGCGACGGCTTCTGCTGCCGAGTGCGCCTGCTGGTCGGCGTGGTAGCTCGAACGTACCATTGCACCCACGGCGGCATGTGAAAAGCCCATCTCGTAAGCGCGCTCTTCAAACATCTTGAAGGTGTCCGGATGGACGTAGCGTCGCACCGGCAGGTGCGAGCTAGACGGTGCCAAGTACTGGCCGATGGTCAGCATGTCGATCTGGTGGTCGCGCATGTCCTGCATCACTTGCAGCACTTCTTCGTCGGTTTCGCCTAAGCCGACCATGATGCCGCTCTTGGTCGGCACGTTCGGGTGCAGCGCCTTGAATTTCTTCAACAGGTTCAGTGAGAATTGGTAGTCGCTGCCGGGGCGTGCTTCTTTGTACAAGCGCGGTGCGGTTTCCAGGTTGTGGTTCATCACGTCGGGCGGTGCTGCGGTCAAT
>JBEDKR010000144.1:0-5650 GCA_041172005.1 Pseudomonadota bacterium | reverse complement strand
TGAACATCGCGGTGGCGCCTATGTACCAAGGCCAAGGTTTTGCCCGGCTGCTGCTGGACGCGCTGTGCCTGTGGTCGCGCAGGCAGGGCGCCGAATGGCTGTGGCTGGAAGTGCGCATCAGCAACACGCGGGCGCGGCAAGTCTACGAACACTGCGGTTTTCGGCATGTCGGCACGCGCCGCAACTATTACCCGCTGAGCGCTTTCGAACGCGAAGACGCGATCGTCATGAGTCTGGCATTGTGAAAGCCCCAACATGAGCCTCGACAAACGCCAGCGTGCGATGCTGCGCGAGATGGGCATTCGGCTGTGGCAACCGCAGCCGGTCGCCGCTGACGTGCCAACCGTTTCTGCGAACATATTTGTATCACCGCTCATTTCGGCTGCGCTACCCTCTGCATCCAACGACCCGCCTGCGGGACAGCCGTCCGTTGAGTCCGTTGAAACTGCGCCAGCATCATCCTATGCGGCCAATGCGACTGCCAGCAACATCGCTTGGACTCTCGGCGAAGCGCGTGTGCTTTACGCACCGCCTGTAAAGCCAGCAGCCGACAACGGGCAGCCTGCCGTCCCCGGCGCAGCAGCGCGCTGGCTGCTGTTGATCGAAACGCCACCGGCCGCCACTGAGACCGATCCGCTGTCAGGTGACGTCGGAAAACTCCTCGACAACATGATGCGCGCAGCCGGACTCCACCAAAGCGCTAAGGCGCTGTGTGTGCCCCTGTCGCGTCGCGGAGATGCGGCAACGACAGTCAATGCCCTAGCGCTGGATTCAGGTCTGACCGAACTGCTCAAAGCCGAAAAGCCGGACGTCATCCTCATCATGGGAAGGCTGGCAGCGCAGGCGCTGCTGCAGTCAACTGAGCCGCTGGGCAAGCTGCGCGGACGCATACATCAACTCGCAGGCGTTGCGGCGGTCGTCACCTACGACGCTGCGTATTTGCTGCGCAGCCTGCCCGACAAAGCCAAGGCTTGGGACGACTTGTGCCGGGCACAAAACATCGCCCATGCGGCAGGTTCAGCAGCTTAAAGATTCTTTGATCGGCTGGGCACCAGCACCGATCCAATCGCCACCACCATCAGCACCACGGCAGCCCAGTCCTGCCAATGCAGCACTTCGCCTAAGCCGATGGCGCCGGCAAACACGCCTAAGATTGGAATCATCATCACACTCAAAGTGGATGCGACCGGCGGCAGGCTGCGTGCCAAAAAAGTCCATGCGGCATGTGCAAATCCGAAGATCAGCACGGCGTTGTAAAGGATCGAAAGCCACACCGTCGTGGACGGCGTTTTCCATTGCGGCATCTCAAACGTCAAGCTCAAGCCGGTCACCACCAGGGTTGTCAGCGCTGTCATCCAAAATGAAATCGTCAACGCAGCGACGGGCATGGTGCTTTTGCGCAACTGCTGCGTTCCCAGGGCCCAAGCGGCGGCGGCGGCCAAAGCCAGCAGAACACCGACTGGCCGGCCTGACAGATTGGTCAATTCATGCCAGAGCAGCAGCGACACGCCAAGCCCTGCCGCCGCAACGCCGCCCCAGTTGCCCGCCCGCAGTCTGTTGCCAAAAAACCAGGCCCCGATCAAGGCAGAAAAAATCGGCATGGTGTAACCCAGAATTGCTGCTCGCCCACTGCTCAAACTTTGAATAGCCAAGATCATGAGCGTATGCCAGACAAACATGTTGACCACAGACAACCAGAGCAGCTCGCGATAACGCTCACGCGGAATGTAAAACGGCACCTTCAGGAAAACCATCGCCAGCGCTAACACAGGCAGGCCCAGCCACATCGAGATGGCGCGAAAAGTCAGTGGCGGAAAGTCTGTCACGCCCAGCTTCATGACGGGCCAGTTCAAGCCCCAAGCCAGCGTCAACAAGACGAGAAGAATGAGTTGTCGTGAGGTCAGTTGCATGGGCCGGGCGCGTTAAATGCGTAAAGAGCTGATACTAACGCCGATGCCGGGCAGCCGCTTCTTACAATAACCGCATGACATTTCTTGACATGCTCGATACCGCCGGCCGCCAGAACAAATCCATGCTGTGCGTGGGGCTGGACCCGGAACCCACCCGTTTCCCAGGCAAGCTCAAGGGCGACGCCAACAAGATCTATGACTTTTGCGCCGCCATCGTCGACGCAACGGCTGATCTTGTGGTGTCCTTCAAACCGCAAATAGCCTACTTTGCCGCCCACCGCGCCGAAGGTCAGTTGGAACGCCTGATGGAGCACATGCGCCGCGTGGCGCCACAGGTACCGATCATTCTGGACGCCAAGCGCGGCGACATCGGCAGCACCGCGCAGCAGTACGCGATTGAAGCCTTCGAGCGCTACGGCGCTGATGCCGTCACGCTGTCGCCCTTCATGGGGTTTGACTCGGTCGCGCCGTATTTAAAGTACGAAGGCAAGGGCGCATTTTTGCTCTGCCGCACCTCCAACCCCGGCGGTGACGATTTGCAAAATCAACGCCTCGCCTCGATTGAAGGCCAACCGCTGTTATACGAACACGTGGCGCGTCTGGCCCAAGGTCCGTGGAACCTGAACGGCCAACTCGGCTTGGTGGTTGGCGCCACTTACCCGGCGGAAATCGAACGCGTGCGCCAAGTCGCTCCCACGCTGCCGCTGTTGATTCCCGGCGTCGGCGCACAAGGCGGTGACGCCGTGGCCACCGTGCGTGCTGGCTACAAAGCCGGTGCGCCCATCATCGTCAATTCATCGCGGGCGATTTTGTACGCATCCTCAGGTGACGACTTTGCCGAAGCCGCCCGGCGCGAAGCCATCAAGACGCGGGATGTCTTGGAGGCGGCGCGGGAATAACTCAACCGGTATAAGTCGAACGCGACGCGTCGAGCTGGGCCAAGGCCTTGCGCGCCAGCGCTGCGGCTTCCGGTGTGTCCGGCACCCAAGAGTTCACCGGCATCGGCCTACCGTGCGAGTCCACCGAAACGAAGACGATCAGGCATTCGGTGGTTTTTTCCATCTGGCCGCCTTTCATGTCGCCGCTGCGCACTTCGACAGAAATGTTCATGCTGGTGTTGCCGGTGTAGGCCAGCTTTGCTTCGACCTCGACCAAGTCGCCGATCATGATCGGGCGATGAAAGCGAATGCCGCCGACATACACCGTCACGCAATACCGCTTGGACCAACTGGTGGCGCAGGCGTAGCCGGCCTCGTCAATCCACTTCATCACCGTGCCGCCATGCACTTTGCCGCCAAAGTTGACGGTGCTGGGTTCGGCGAGAAAGCGCAGGGTGATCAAGGACATGTTGATGGATGAAAAATTGAAATAACTTGGATGATCAAACGTCGTCGGGAAAGACTAAACCTTCAGCAGTGGCGCCAAATAACGCCCGGTGTGGCTGTCCGGATTCGCTGCCAAATCTTCAGGCGTACCGACACCGACCACCATGCCACCACCCGCACCACCTTCGGGTCCGATGTCGATCAGCCAGTCGGCGGTTTTGATGACGTCCAGGTTGTGCTCGATGACGACAATGGTGTTGCCAGCGTCGCGCAGTTGGTGCAGCACCTTGAGCAGCAAATCAATGTCGGCAAAATGCAAGCCTGTCGTCGGTTCGTCAAGGATGTAAAGCGTGCGCCCGGTGTCGCGTTTGCTGAGTTCAAGCGCGAGCTTGACGCGCTGCGCTTCGCCGCCTGACAGCGTGGTCGCAGCTTGTCCGAGCTTGATGTAACTCAAGCCCACATCGAGCAGCGTTTGCAGCTTGCGCGCCAGCGTCGGCACGGCTTTGAAAAACTCCGCCGCCGCTTCCACCGTGAGCTCAAGAATCTGCGCGATGTTCTTGCCCTTGTATTGCACTTCCAAGGTTTCGCGGTTGTAGCGCATGCCCTTGCAAACGTCGCAAGGCACGTAGACGTCGGGCAAGAAATGCATCTCGACTTTGACCATGCCGTCGCCTTGGCAAGCTTCGCAGCGGCCACCGGCGACGTTGAAGCTGAAGCGCCCCGGCCCGTAGCCACGTTCGCGTGCGCTGTTCATCTCGGCCATCAATTCGCGGATCGGTGTGAAGAGTCCGGTGTAGGTGGCCGGGTTGCTGCGCGGCGTGCGGCCAATCGGTGACTGGTCGACGTTGATGACCTTGTCGAAGTGCTCGATGCCTTCAATCGCCTCGTGCGGCGCGGGCTCTTCATTCGCCCGGTACAAGGTGCGCGCCACGGCGGCGTACAGCGTGTCGTTCACCAGCGTCGACTTGCCGGAGCCGGACACACCGGTCACGCAGGTCAGCAGACCGACCGGAAATTCAACGCTCACATTTTTGAGATTGTGCCCACTCGCGTTGATGACTCTCAGGCATTGCAGATCACCTTGCGTCAGTTGGTGTGTGGCTTCACGCGCTGCGCGTTTGACACCGGCAGCACTGGGTGCGAAGCGCGGATTTTTGATCACTAGCGGGCCTCTGGCCACGGTCGGTAACCACGGCGTGCGACGCGTCGGCACCGCAATTTTCAAAGTCCCGGCCAGGTACTGGCCGGTGAGCGAATTCGGATTCGCCTGCACCTCGGCAAAAGTGCCCTGCGCCATCACACGGCCACCATGAATGCCGGCGCCCGGACCCATGTCAATCACATGGTCGGCGGCACGAATCATGTCTTCGTCATGCTCGACCACCAGCACGCTGTTGCCGATGTCACGCAGATGTTTGAGCGTGCCGATCAAGCGGTCGTTGTCGCGCTGGTGCAGGCCGATGCTGGGCTCGTCCAGCACGTACATCACGCCAGTCAGACCCGAGCCAATTTGTGAGGCCAAACGAATACGCTGCGACTCACCGCCCGACAACGTTTCAGCGCTACGGTCCAGGCTCAAATAGTTCAGGCCAACGTCGTTCAAAAACTTCAGCCGCAGGCCAATTTCACGTACGACCTTGTCGGCGATTTCGGCCTTGGCGCCCTGCATTTTCAGCGCGCTGAAATACTCAAAGCTCTCCCGCAAGGTGATCCGGCTGACCTCGTAAATGGCCTTTCGGGTTGGCGCTTCGCCCTCGGCGGCTGGTGCACCGACGATGTACACATGGCGCGCCTCTTGGCGCAGCCGCGTGCCTTGGCACGACGGGCACGGCTGCACGGCACGGTAACGCGCCAACTCTTCGCGCACGGCTGACGAATCAGTCTCTCTGTAGCGTCGTTCAAAGTTGGTAATGACGCCTTCAAACGGATGTTTCTTGCTGACCTTGCGGCCGGCCGAAGCACCCGAGTCCATGATGTAGCTGAACTTGATCTCTTCTTCGCCAGAGCCGTGCAGC
The DNA here is from genome assembly GCA_041172005.1 of Pseudomonadota bacterium. Lineage (GTDB taxonomy): Bacteria > Pseudomonadota > Gammaproteobacteria > Burkholderiales > Burkholderiaceae_C > Polaromonas. The sequence goes on along the minus strand of JBEDKR010000144.1, from coordinate 400 downwards.
ACGACTTGCCGCACGTGTTCGGGCAGTTCCTCAAACGCGGTGTCAATGTCAAAGCCGTAATGCTTCGCCAAGCTCTCCAGCATGGAAAAGTAGTAACCGTTGCGCCGGTCCCAACCCTTCACCGCGCCGCTGGCCAGACTCAGTGTCGGGAAGGCCACCACGCGCGTCGGATCGAAGGTCTCGGTGTGGCCCAAGCCGTCGCAACTCGGGCACGCGCCGACTGGCGAGTTGAAAGAAAACAGGCGCGGCTCCATCTCGCTGAGCGAGTAGCTGCAGACCGGGCAAGAAAACTTGGCGCTGAACAAATGCTCACCGGTCGTATCCATTTCCAGCGCCATGGCCTTGCCATCAGCAAGCCGCAAGGCGGCTTCAAAACTTTCAGCGATGCGCTGTTTGAGGT
>JBEDKR010000143.1:0-5704 GCA_041172005.1 Pseudomonadota bacterium | reverse complement strand
CGTTTCAGTCCGGTCATTTCGACGGTTGTGTCGATGGTCATGGCGGTGCGCATGGCGCGCTCGGCGTTGGCCGGATTGTTCCGGGTGGGAAGCAAGGTGTTTAAAGTGACCCCCAAGGGCACACAGATCAGCGCGTCTTCTGACCGCTTGATGTTTCGCATTATCTTGGGCCTGACCGTGCTGACGCTGGTGGCGATCGTGCATGCGGGCTGGGTCAGTCAGCAGGCCGAACCGCAAGACTTGGCGATGCCGTGGCTGATATTTTTGGGTGTCTTCAACCTGCTGCATTTTCTGGTCGCGTTGGTGTTGGTCAAAGACCGGCCGCGCCTGCGATCGGAAGAGCGGTTTCAGATCGATGCGACCCTCATCCTCAGCTCTTTCGAGCCGCAAGATTACCGCCATCCGGCAGTACCCTTTCAAGTGCATGCCGTGCAGGTGGTCGACATGAGTGCCAATGGCCTGAAGTTCATCTGGCGCAGCCCGCAGCCAATTCCCGAGCGCTTGTCGCTGGACATTAGCGGCGTAGCCATCGGCTTGCGGCTGCAGCGGCAATCCGTGCAAGACGGTGCGGTGGTCGCGGTGGCGCACATCTTGGCCGAAAGCCCGGCCCAGCGCGAAGCCTTGGTTCAGTTTTTGTTCTCCGGACGCTTCGGGCCGGTGGTCCAGTCCAAACCGGGCTGGATCGGGGCTTTGAAGCAGACGGCACGGGCTGTGTTGAGCGCCTCTTGACCCCCTTTTTGACACACCATCAACAGCGCTTGGGAAAAGTATGAAAAAGACATTGGGTGACTACCTCAACCTGACGGCGAGTGACGGTTTTGAGTGTCCGGCTTACGTCGCCCCGCCGGTGGAGCCAGCGCGGGCGGCGGTCGTCATCTTGCAGGAAATGGACCAGCGCGTGCACGGTGACTTGAACCAGAGCAGTGGCCGACAAGCGCGCGCCAAACCAGACCGGTTCAAAATTGCCGCACCGTGGCGCGCTGTGGCAGAAAAATACGCCGCCCTTGGTTATCTAGCCATCGTGCCGTCGACCTATAACCGCGGCGTGTCCGGCACCGACTTTGGCTACCGGCATGAATTCAGTTCATCGACACGAAGTTGGCATTTGGTCAAACCCGTCGAGCCGATGCCCTCGGTCAAAGTCATGCTCGACATTCAAGCGGCGATTGCGCACGGGCAGCTCAACACCTTGACAGGTGGCGTTGGCTTGGTGGGTTATTGCTGGGGTGGCCTGCTCGCGTGGCGCGCGGCCAGTCTGCTGGAAGGCGTGACCGCCGCTGTCAGTTATTACGGCGGCGGCATGACCTTGCCCGAAGACGCCAAGCGCCAGCCGACGTGCCCAGTGCTGGCGCACTTTCCACGCGACAAGCGCTGGATGTCTGAGGACAGCGTGGCCCGGTTTATCGACCAGCAGCCGGCGGTTCAGTCGCATGTTTATGATGCGCGCTATGGTTTCAACGTCGAGCGCCGTCAAGCCTACGATGCGCCCGCTGCGCGCCTGGCCAAGGAGCGCACGCTGGCGTTCTTGACCGAGCATCTGATGGCGCTGCCGGAGTACGAGCCGGAGGCGGTGATCGCTTTGCCGTTGGGCTGACAGGTTAGTTGAGTTTTGATTGATCAATAAAAAGGAGACAAGATGAAAAATATCGCAGCTGTGTGGGTGCTGGTTGCCGCCACGCTTGGCCTTGGCGGGTGCGCCGCACCGGGTGCTAAAAACCTAGACGAAGGGACGCTGAGTATTGCCAAGCAGGGTAGTTTTTTTGTCGGTGGCCGCAACGTCACGTCCAAGAATTTGTCTTTGTTGCCGGCCTATGCGCCTGAGGGAACGATTGCGGTTGAGCAAATGTATGTGCGCTATCAGGTGCCAGTTGATGCCGTTCGTCGCCCGCTGGTTCTTATTCACGGTTGTTGCCTGACGGGTAAAACGTGGGAGTCCACGCCGGATGGCCGAATGGGTTGGGATGAGTTTTTTGTGCGGCGCGGATTTCCGACGTACGTGATTGACCAAGTCTCGCGGGGTCGGTCTGCGGCAGACCCTTCCGCCATCATTCAAGTCAAGGCCGGCAAGGCAGGGCCGGAGACGCTGCCACAAATTTTTGGCGCGGCCCAAGAAGGCGCGTGGGCCATCTTCCGCTTCGGGCCCAAGTACCCGGAGGTTTTCCCTGGCATGCAGTTTCCACTGGAAGCACAGGCTGAGTTTTGGAAGCAAATGGTGCCTGACTGGCTGAACACATTGCCGACGCCAAATCCGACCGTTCCTGCTTTGTCTGAGCTGGCCCAAAAGTTGAACGGTGCGGTCTTGGTCAGCCACTCCCAATCCGGTATTTTCCCGTTTCAGACGGCAGCTCTGGACACCCGCGGTATCGCGGGGATTGTGTCGATAGAGCCTGGTGCGTGCCCGGCTGCTACGGCTGACTTGAAGCCTTATCTTGGCATGCCGATTTTGGTTCTTTGGGGTGATTACGTGGACCAGGCGCCACGCTGGGCTCCTCGCTTGAAGGCCTGCCGCGAATTTGTGGCCGCGACCAACCAAGCTGGCGGAAAAGCCGAGATGGTGGTGTTGGGCGATGTCGGCCTGCCGGGCGCCTCGCACATGCTGATGCAGGACAAGCACAGTCTGAAAATTGGCGCGTGGCTGGCTGGCTGGTTAGACCAACACATCAGCCGTTGATCTCTGGCCCGACCTAGGCAGCGCTGGCGCCGGTGTATAAAGCTGTCCGAGTCCCACTGATGAGCTTCAGACAGTGGGGTCAGCCTTCAAACAAGACAAGGAGACATGCTTATGTCGGGACACGGATTTCATGTGCACGGACCTCACGACCACGAGATGGAGCATGTTGCGCAGCATGGCGGCGACAACTTCACCTCTCGGCTGGCGGTTTTAACGGCGGTTTTGTCAACGGTAGGTGCTATTTTTGGCTACCTTGGTGGGCATTCGCAAAATGCCGCGCTGCTGTATAAAAACGAAGCTTCGATTGTCAAAACGGCGGCCTCGAACCAATGGAACTACTACCAAGCCAAGAGCAACAAGCAAAACTTGGCCGAGCTCTCAGTGGTGTTGACCAGTGGCGATGCGCAGCAAAAATTCAAGCAAGCGGTGGACCGTTACCAGCTGGAAAAAGCCGAGATCAAATTACAGGCTGAGAAACTGGAAGCCGAAGTCGACACGGCCAACAAGAACAGCGAGATGGAAATGCACGTGCACGAGCGTTGGGCGCTGGCCACGACTTTGCTGCAGATTGCCATTGCCTTGGCGGCCATCACCCTGTTGACACGCAAGCGCTGGATGTTGTTTGGCGTTTTTGGTGCGTCGGGCTTGGGCTTGGTGGTCGGTGCGATGGGCTATCTGCACCTTTAAAGCTGCCGTGAACCGATGATCCTCAGGTTGGTGTTTCGCGTTTGGCTGGTGGGCTTGGCAATGGGCCTGAGCGGGCTGACCGCGTATGCGGCAGCCAGCTGCCGGATTGCGTTTGACATCGGTTCGTCGGGTGTGCGGGCTGGTGCGACGAACAACCCTGCTGTGGCCCACGTTGACATCGACTACCTGGCCCCTTTGTGGGCTGGGCGGGGCTTGGAAGATACCTTCAGTCCAACGGCGATTGCGCTGAAAAATTTGCCATTGGGTGCTGGCTTTTTTGCCCGCTGCGATCGGGTTGCCGCCGGGTTTTCAGCTTGGCGGCTGGCTTGGCAGCAGGCTGCGGATGAAACTGCTGCGCTGATGGCGCGCCTGCAGGCAGACACCCGCGTCGCCGTGCTGGTGATGCCGCAATCGGTCGAAGGCGCTTATGCGTATGCTTCTGCACGGGACGTGCTGGGGCCGCGCCTGACAAGCAGCCATGTGCTCGACTTGGGCGGCGGCAGTTTTCAAATCGCAGGTGCGCAAAGCACTTACGGCCAAGCGCTGGGTCAAAAATCATGGCATCAGGTTTTGTGTACAAGCTTGCGTCAGTCAGCCGCTCCGGCTTGTGACCTGCAACCGATGTCGGCGGAAGATCTGCAGACAGCGCGGCTCGCCTTGGACGACAAGTTCAGCGGTATGACGGCGGCGTTGGAGCCGGCCACGACGATGACGGCGATCAGCCGGCCCATCACGCGGGGTGTGGCACCGGCCGTGCGCTTGTTGGTCGAGGGAAAAGCCGGGCCGCTTGATCGCTTGTCAGCCAAAGACCTCAGCGCTGCCATCGCGGCCATGGCCGGTCTCAGCAGCGACAAAATCGCCACGCTGACGAGCACGCCGCCTAGCTATGCCGCTTATCTTTTGTCAGACATGCTGTTGCTGGAAGGCCTGCTGCGGGCTACTGGCGGCGCCGACATCAAAGTCACTGAAGGCACGCTGAGCATTTTGCCGGCCTTGCTGTCAGACGACAAAGCCTTCAAATGGAGTGCCCGCTACGGCTGCTACCTTGAGCGCTTCAAGGTGTCAGGGCCGGACGCATATTTCAGCGACCCGGCAACTTGCGCTCGGCGTTGATAGCACTTTAGGCGGACGAAAAAAAGCTTCTACTTAACCGCGGGTTGCCCCGGGTCAGGTAGAAGCTTCGCTAGACAGGCTTGTGAAGGCCTATCGTCAGCGCTTACGCCAGATCGAAACGATCCAAGTTCATGACCTTGGTCCAGGCTGCTGCAAAGTCGCTGGCAAACTTGTGCTTCGCATCGCTGGAGCCGTAGACCTCTGCGAGGGCACGCAGCTGCGAGTTCGAACCGAAGACCAGGTCGACGACCGTGGCCGTCCACTTGACGTCGCCCGCTGCGCGGCCTTCCAGCACACCTTCAGCCGTTGCCGACTTCTGCCATTTCGTGCCCATGTCGAGCAGGTTGACGAAGAAGTCATTGCTCAAGGTGTCGGCTTGCTTGGTGAATACGCCATTTTGGGATTGACCAAAGTTGGCATTCAGTGCGCGCATGCCACCGACCAACACCGTCATCTCGGGTGCGGTCAGCGTCATCAGGTTGGCACGGTCAATCAGCAGTTCTGCCGCTGGACGCGAGTGGCCCTTCTTGATGAAGTTACGAAAGCCATCAGCCGATGGCTCCAGCACGGCGAAGGAATCCACATCGGTGTTCTCTTGCGTCGCGTCGGTACGACCCGGCGTGAAAGCAACTTTCACGTCCTGACCCGCCTTTTTAGCGGCGGCTTCGACAGCAGCGGAACCGGCCAGAACGATCAAGTCAGCCAGCGAGATTTTCTTGCCGCCGGTGTTGAACTCTTTCTGAATGGCTTCCAGCTTTTGCAGCACCTTGGCCAGTTCAGCCGGCTGGTTGACTTCCCAGTCCTTTTGCGGCGCCAGACGAATGCGCGCACCGTTGGCGCCACCGCGCTTGTCGCTGCCGCGGAACGTGGCGGCCGATGCCCAGGCCGTGCTGACCAACTGGGAAATCGTCAGGCCAGAAGCCAGAATCGTGGTCTTCAAAGCCGCAACATCCTGCGCGTTGACCAAGGCATGGTCAACCGCTGGCACCGGGTCTTGCCAAATTTGTGGTTCGGCGGGCACCATGGAGCCCAGGTAGCGAGAGATCGGGCCCATGTCACGGTGCGTCAACTTGTACCAGGCCTTGGCATAAGCGTCCGCAAATTCCGCTGGATTCTGGTGGAAGTGGCGTGAGATTTTCTCGTAAGCCGGGTCCATTCTCAGGGAGATGTCTGTCGTTGCCATGAACGGCGCATGCGACTTCGATGGGTCGTGTGCATCCGGCACGGTGCCTG
>JBEDKR010000142.1:0-5721 GCA_041172005.1 Pseudomonadota bacterium | reverse complement strand
CAACACCCAACTTCAACCCATGAGCCCTTTTGGCTGGTATCAGCTGGCTCGGGTGCATGTGGACTTGAAGCAAGCCGACGAAGCGCTGGTGGTGATCCGCAACCTGACGGGGTTTGAACCCAAGGTGGCGGCCCAACTCGAGCGCGAGACTGGATTGAAGGTCGGTAATTTGAGCTGAATTTTAAAATTAAACAAGGAGACAAGCGATGCAACTAACGGCAAAGCACCATGAATATTGGCGCAAAAATCTGCGAATCACTGCCTTTTTATTGGGCATTTGGTTCTTTGTAACGTTCGTGCTGGTCTTCTTTGCGAGGGACCTCGACTTCAAGTTTTTTGGTTGGCCGTTTTCGTTTTGGGTCGCGGCCCAAGGCGCACTGGTCGTGTACTGCGTGATCATCTGGTACTACGCTCGCTACATGAACAAGCTTGACAGGGAATACGGCGTTGCCGAAGGAGAAGAGTCATGAGCTTGTTTGGCAACGAAAATCAAACTCAAAGCGAGTTCAAAAAAGGCCTGAACAAGGTCTACACCTGGTACACCGGCGGCTTCCTCAGCTTTGTCGTTGTGCTGGCCATCCTCGAACAAATGGGCCTGCCAAGGAATTGGATTGGTTACCTGTTCTTGGCGGCAACCGTGCTGCTGTATGCCGGCATCGGCATCATGAGCCGAACCAATGACGCAGCCGAATACTATGTGGCGGGCCGGCGCGTACCAGCCATGTACAACGGTATGGCAACCGGTGCTGACTGGATGTCTGCGGCATCCTTCATCGGCATGGCCGGAACCTTGTACCTCACGGGTTACGGCGGTCTGGCCTTCATTCTGGGCTGGACTGGCGGTTACTGCTTGGTGGCGCTTTTCTTAGCGCCCTACTTGCGTAAGTTCGGGCAGTTCACCATTCCTGACTTTTTGGGTGCCCGCTACGAAGGCAATATGCCGCGTTTGATTGGCGTGTTCGCGGCTGTTTTGTGCTCCTTCACGTACGTCGTGGCACAAATTTACGGCGTCGGCTTGATCACCGCCAGGCTCACCGGGCTGGCTTTCGAAGTCGGTATTTTTGCGGGCCTGGCGGGCATTTTGGTGTGTTCCTTCTTGGGCGGTATGCGAGCCGTCACTTGGACCCAAGTGGCCCAATACGTGATCTTGATCATTGCGTATCTGTTGCCGGTGGTCTGGTTGTCGGTCAAGCACACGGGTGTGCCGGTGCCGCAAGCCGTCTACGGTTACACGCTTGAAAAAGTCACCGCCAGAGAAGCCGAGTTGCTGCAAGATCCAAAAGAGCTTGAAGTGCGCGGTATTTTCAAGGCGCGCTCAGAAGCAGCCGCTGCCAAGCTGAAGGATGTGCCGGCAGCCATGGCTGCCGACCAAGCTGCAGCGCAGACGGTACTGGACAACCTGAAGGCTTCTAACGGTGCTGTGGCCGACATCAACGCAGCAGAAGCGGCTTTGGCCCGATTGCCGCAAACTGAAGCGGCTGCCACGGCGGCATACATCGCGGCGCGAACCACCAACGCGGCTCGTTCCAATCCGCCAATTCGACATGCAGAACCTTTCCCTGGCAAGGACGAAGCGACGCAGAATATCGCCCGCAAAAACTTCTTAGCGCTGGTCTTCTGCCTGATGATTGGCACGGCCGCGTTGCCGCACATCTTGATGCGTTACTACACCGTGCCGTCGGTACGGGCGGCGCGAGAGTCTGTCACCTGGTCGCTGTTCTTCATCTTCTTGCTTTACTTCACAGCGCCGGCGCTGGCTGTGTTGGCCAAGTACGAGGTGTACACGGTCTTGGTGAACACGCCGTTCGACAGTCTGCCGGAGTGGATCGCCCGCTGGAACGCGGTTGATGCGAGTCTGCTGTCGGTGGTCGACATCAACCGGGATGGCATTTTGCAGCTGGCTGAGATCTCGATTGGCGGCGACATCATTGTGCTGGCCACGCCTGAAATTGGTGGCTTGCCTTATGTGGTCTCCGGCATGGTGGCCGCGGGTGGTTTGGCTGCGGCGCTGTCGACAGCGGACGGCTTGCTGCTGACGATTGCCAATGCCTTGTCGCATGACGTGTACTACAAGGTGATTGACCCGAATGCCTCGACCGCGCGTCGCGTCATGGTCTCCAAGTCCTTGTTGCTGGTGGTCGCCTTGTGCGCGGCGTATGTGGCGGCGCAGAAACCGGCGGACATCTTGTTCCTGGTGTCGGCGGCGTTTTCGTTCGCAGCGGCGGCGTTCTTCCCGGCCCTGACCTTGGGCATCTTTTGGAAGCGGGCCAACAAGTGGGGTGCCTCACTGGGCATGGTCGCGGGTCTGGGTATCACGTTCTATTACATGATCACCACCCAGCCTTGGCTTTACCAGTTGGCGCATGGCACGGCGATCACGCCTGCGATCATCAAGGCCAACACGTGGTGGGACATTGCGCCTATTTCGGCAGGTCTGTTTGGCGTGCCACTCGGTTTTGCGGTGATCATCATCGTCTCGCTGCTGACCAAGGCACCGGGCCGTGATATTCAAGAGTTGGTGGAGCATGTGCGTTACCCAAGCCTTGACGGTAAAACGTCTGGCGCGAGCGCTGCGCACTGACGACTGAGAGGCGATAGCCAAAACCCCCGTCACTTGAGGTGGCGGGGGTTTTTTATTTTTAATGTGTACGAATGACCATTCAGCGACCCGCCGTTCTGGCCGTGCCTAGAATGTTTGCCTCATCAGCAAAGATCGCTACTTCATGGCCCAAGGCATCATCCGGATTCGCGGCGCACGCCAGCACAACCTCAAAAACATCGACCTGGACATTCGGACCGGCGAGTTGACGGTGGTCACCGGGCCCAGCGGGTCAGGCAAGTCATCCTTGGTGTTTGACACGCTGTTTGCAGAAGGCCAGCGCCGTTACGTCGAAACCTTCTCGGCCTACGCGCGGCAGTTTCTAGACCGCATGGACAAACCGGCGGTCGACAAGGTCGAAGGCGTGCCGCCGGCCATCGCGATTGACCAGACCAACCCGGTCCGCAGTTCGCGCTCGACCGTCGGCACCATGACCGAGCTGAATGACCACCTGAAGCTGCTCTACGCCCGCGCCACGCAACTCTTTGACCAACAAACCGCTCAGCCGGTGCGTCACGACACGCCGGAGTCTATTTACGCCGAGCTGATGTCCCGCACCCAAGACGCCGACCCGCGGGTGGTGATGACCTTTCCGGTCGAGTTGCCAGCCAACACCAGCGCTGAAGAAGTCGAGCAATGGCTGTCTGCCAGCGGCTTCACGCGGGTTCATGCCGAGCGAGAAATGACCACGATTTCTGGGGTTCGCAAAATTCTGGACGTGGTGGCTGACCGCTTCCGGCTACACAGCACTGAAAAAGTCCGCGTCATTGAGGCTATTGAAATGGCGCTCAAGCGCGGCGGACGTTTGAATGTGTATGTGATGGAAGGCGACAGCGCGGGGCCGACGCAAGCAGAGCCAAGCGCGGAGGTTATGTTCAGGTTTTCCAGCGGCCTGCATTGCCCGTCCAGCGATTTGCGCTACGCCGACCCGACGCCCTCGCTGTTTTCCTTCAACTCCGCCATGGGCGCTTGCGACACCTGCCGAGGCTTCGGGCGGGTCATCGGTGTTGATTACGGTCTGGTGATTCCGAACGACAAACTCACCCTGCGCTCCGGCGCCATCAAGGTGATGCAGACACCGGCCTGGAAAGAAGCCCAGGACGACTTGCTGCGCCACGCCGAAGCGGCCGGCATTCCGCGCGACACGCCTTGGTACAAACTCACGCTGGACCAAAAAGAGTGGGTCATCAACGGCTCGCCCAGCTGGAACGGTCAGTGGAACCAGCACTGGTTCGGCATCAAGCGCTTTTTTGAGTACCTTGAAAGCAAGGCTTACAAAATGCACATCCGCGTGCTGCTGTCAAAGTACCGCAGCTACACGCCGTGCGAAAGTTGTGGCGGCGCGCGCTTGAAGACCGAGGCCTTGCTGTGGCGTTTGGGTTCCAAAGTGGCGGCCGATGCCGTGCTGCCGGCTGCATCGCGCTTCATGCCGGTTGGCGCTGGATGGACGCGGGCGCAACTGGAAGCCATGCCGGGTCTGTCGCTGCACGACTTGATGCACTTGCCGATTGACAAACTGCGCGACTTCTTCACGCAGATTGGCCCGACCACGCTGGCCGACGAGTCGGACCGCCAAGCGCTGAAATTGTTGTTCGAAGAAATCCACCAGCGGCTTAAATATTTGTGCGACGTTGGCATTGGTTACCTGACGCTGGACCGGCAGAGCCGCACGCTGTCGGGCGGCGAGGTGCAGCGCATCAACCTGACCACCGCCTTGGGCACCTCTTTGGTGAACACGCTGTTCGTGCTGGACGAGCCGTCGATCGGCCTGCACCCTCGTGACATGCACCGCATCACGCAAGCCATGCACCGCCTGCGCGACGCGGGCAACACGCTGGTCGTGGTTGAGCACGACCCGGCCGTGATGCTGGCGGCTGACCGCATGATCGACATGGGGCCGGGGCCGGGTGAAAAGGGCGGTCAAATTGTCTTTGATGGCACACCCGAAGACCTGCGCCATGCCGACACCTTGACCGGTGATTACCTCGGTTCGCGCAAGCGGGTGGGCATGGGTTTCAAGCGTGCCGTCACAGACAACACGCCGCGCCTGATTCTGGAAGGCGCACGCGACCACAACCTGAAAAATATCAGCGTCGATTTCCCCTTGCAGCGGCTGGTGGTGGTCACCGGCGTCAGCGGTTCCGGCAAGTCGACTTTGATGCAAGATATTTTGGCGCCGGCCTTGCTGCGCCAATTTGGCAAAGCCACCGAAACACCGGGCGAGCACGACCGTTTGATGGGCGCCGATCATTTGAGCGATGTGGTCTTTGTGGACCAGTCGCCGATTGGCAAAACCGCGCGTTCCAATCCGGCCAGCTATGTCGGTGCCTGGGACGCCGTGCGCGAATTGTTCGCGGTCTCGCCGCTCAGCCGAGAACGCAGTTACACCGCCTCCAAATTCAGCTTCAACAGCGGCGACGGTCGTTGCCCAACCTGCGGCGGTTCTGGCTTTGAGCACGTTGAGATGCAGTTCTTGAGCGATGTTTATTTGCGCTGCCCGGACTGCGACGGCAAGCGCTATCGACCTGAAATTTTGGAGGTGACGATTGAACGGCGTTACCCGGATGGCCGCGTCGCGGTGATGAATGTGGCCGACGTGCTCGAGCTGACGGTGAGCGAGGCCAGCCAACTGTTCGCTTATGACCGCGAAGTGATTCGCGCGCTGCAACCGATCGTTGACGTGGGGCTGGAGTATGTCAAGCTGGGTCAACCGGTGCCGACGCTGTCCGGCGGCGAGGCGCAGCGCTTAAAACTCGCGGGCTTTCTGGCTGGTAACAGTTCAAAGAGCGCCAAAGCCAAACCGACCATCGCCAGTCTCAGCCGTCAACCGCTGGCGCTGCGCGCACACCGCGGGACACTCTTTTTGCTGGACGAGCCGACCACCGGCCTGCATTTTGACGACATCGCCAAGCTCATGCGCGCCTTGCGAAAACTCATCGAAGCCGGCCATTCGCTGATCGTCATCGAGCACAACCTCGACGTTATTCGGTCCGCCGACTGGTTGATCGACCTCGGCCCAGAAGGCGGCGAAGCCGGTGGCTGGCTGGTCGCCGAAGGCACGCCCGAAGCCGTGCGCGAACACCCGACATCGCACACCGCCAAAGCCTTGCGCGAGTACGAAG
>JBEDKR010000141.1:0-5834 GCA_041172005.1 Pseudomonadota bacterium | reverse complement strand
TATTGGCGCATTGGAAAGTGGATTCAAGCGCGTGCAGCGACTACCGTCCGACGCACAAACCAACGCTGGGACGCCCAGACACAGGCCCAGCCCACGGCAGCACAAATCCAGGCGGTCCACAGTGTATGGCTGGGCGGGTGAGCACCGCGCAAGGTCTGCGCCAAACCCATCAGCGCACCCAAGCCGAGAATCGTCCACAACAAACGGTGACCCCAGCGCTGCGCCGCGTCCGACACTGCGATCAAACCGACCCAAGCCAAACTCAGAAAAGCCAAAGCACCCGACGCGTGACCGCCTGGAAAGCAGTTGCCTGAACCCCCATCCAAAACGCCCCAAGCCCAGTGCGACAGCGGCTGCGCCAAGCCACCAAACTCCTGCCACTCCCAAGGGCAACTGGTAGCACTGAAACGTTTCAAACTGCTGATGACAACCAAACTCAAGGTCACGCCCACAATAGCCGACCACCGCTGTCTCCGACTGAACTCGCGCACCGAGCCGAGTGGCCAGAACACCATCAGCCAAGCCAGTCCGTAGAGTAGCAACATGGCATTTTTGAGCTGCGTATGCAGCACCTCAGCCAAAAAGGGATTGTTGCGCAACGGAAAACCCTGCGCCGTCCCAATAGTGGCCATTACCCAGCGGTCTAGCCCGAGGGCATCCCAAGCGACGGTCAAAGTCAACGCCCACCAGAACAGCGGGTGTTGGCTGGGCGCATACCAAGGATGTGCCGAAACAGGGGAAGTTTTCATGAGAATTGAGCAAAATTTGAAAACTTAAAAACTGCGCGACTCGTAACAGTTCGCCAATGAAGCAATCTGCCCATACAGCCGGAATTGTGACCACAGAGGGGTCTGCTGTCCAGCTTGACTTTATTGGTAAAACCAATGTTTAAATACACGCAAATTTTCATGGTTATTCATCATCGAATTTGTTAGCATTTCATCCTTTTTCTAGCGAGTACAGGGCACATCCGTATGTCTTTGAAATGGTTAAATTGGTTGCGTCCAGGGGCTTCGATGCAAGGCCGTCACCCTTGGCTTGTCAGCGCTTTACTGGCGCTGGCACTTAGCACGCTGGGCAATGCGCCCTTTTGGTGGGCCTTGGCTCAACTGCCAGAGGTCAACAGCCTGCGCGCCTATGCTGGGCTGATCGGCATCTGGGCAGCATTGACCATGCTCATGTGGGTCTTTGTGAATGTGGTGGTGTGGCCTTGGTGGCGTAAACCCGCGGGTGTCTTGCTGCTGGTCATGGCCATGACCGCCAGTTATTTCATGGCCATGTACGGCGTTGTCATTGACCCGACCATGCTAGCCAACGCCACACAAACCAACCCCGCCGAAGTGCGCGACCTGTTGTCGCTCACCTTGTTGTTGACCTTGGTGCTCGGGGCGGGCGTGCCGGGGCTTTGGTGGAGTCGTTTGCAGCCAAGTGCTTGCCTTGGCTGGCAACGCTGGTCGCATCAGCTGGGCGCCGTGGTGGTGGGTTCGGTGCTGAGCGGCCTCTTATTGTTGCTGGTGTTTCAGGACTTGGCGTCCTTGATGCGCAACCACACCACCTTGCGCTACATGGTCAACCCATTCAACACTGTCTACGCGGTGGGCCGGCTGGCCAAATCAGAACAAGCACAGCGCCAACAACCCTTGCAAGCCATTGGTGATGACGCCGTTGCTCGACCCATCGCCGACAAAGCAGCCCCACCGCTACTGCTCTTGGTGGTGGGTGAAACCGCCCGAGCCGCCAACTTCGGCATCGCCGGTTACCAGCGCCCCACCACGCCGCAAATGCAAGCGTTGCAGGCCCAAGGCGATTTGTATTTTTTCAGCCAAGTCCAGTCTTGCGGTACCAACACGCAAGTCTCCGTACCCTGCATGTTTTCGCACTTGAACCGCCAAGCCCACACCGACAGCACGGTGAGTTATGAGTCCTTGCTCGACGTCCTGCAAAAGGCCGGCTGGGCGGTGCTTTGGCTGGAAAACCAATCTGGCTGCAAAGGGGTTTGCGACCGCGTAGCCACGGTCAACACCAGCGAACTCAAGGAGCGAAAATTCTGTTCCGCCGGTGAGTGTTGGGACGAAATCATGCTCGACGGCTTGTCCGAACGCGTGGCCACACTCTCAGCCGAGCGCCGCGCTCGCGGTACTGTGGTGGTGATGCACCAGATGGGTAGCCACGGCCCGGCTTACTACAAGCGCTCACCACCTGACCACAAGGCATTTTTGCCAGAATGCACGAGCAATGCACTGTCATCGTGCGACGCACAAGCCCTGCGTAACGCCTATGACAACAGCATCGCCTACACCGACTACTTCCTTGGCCAAGTTGTCGGCTGGCTCAAAACGCAGCCGCAGCCCACTGCGCTTTGGTATGCCTCCGACCACGGCGAATCGCTGGGTGAAAACGGCATTTATTTGCACGGCATGCCCTACAAAATGGCACCCAAAGAGCAGACTCATGTGCCGATGGCCTTGTGGGTCTCACCCGCCATGCGCCAGCACTGGGCGGTAGACGATGCTTGTTTGCGCACCCAACAAGCTAAGCCTTGGTCGCACGACAACTGGTTTCACACCGTGCTGGGCAGCGCTGACGTGAAGACTGCACTTTACCAACCAGAGATGGACATCACGCGCGCTTGCCGGCAATGAAAAATTGAGCCGCTCCAGTTGCAGCCTTTGCAAGTAGATTAAGTGTTTCAACACTTACAAATAGCCACTTGCAGATACATCTACTCACCAAAGACATGGGCGGATCCGTTGACAGGGAAATGGCTTCTCAAGATGATGAAAACACAAATAGAAAAGCTTTAACAGTTTTTATATATTTGGGTTTTATCCCTTTGGTCGCCGTATTTCTTTGGAAGGTTTGTATGAAAACATTCGTCAACGCCCTGTCATGCAACCGTCACTTGAGCCGTTTTGGCAAACGCCAGCAAGGCGTCACGATGATTGAGTACGCCTTGATTGCGGCGCTCATTGCCGTCGTTTTGGTGGTCGTGCTGACCGCTTTGGGGGTGGAGCTTGGGGTGACCTTCACCAAGATCAAAGACGCACTGACCAGCGCAAACCAGTAAGGCTGGCGGGGCCTGAAACCAGCCTAGGCGGATTCAATTGAAACCCTCAGTGCTGATTTCAATCGCCTTGCTAATTGGGGCGGTTGCGGTCTTCTTGGTGGCCCGCTGGGTCGGTGTGGGCGGGGCCTCAAAAGCGGGGCCGCGTGTGGTGGTTGCAGCCGGTGTGGTTGATGCAGGCATGCCACTGGCGGCCAACAACTTACGGGTCTTACAGTGGCCCGCACAGACAGCGCCGCAGGGTGGTTTTGAGCGGATTGAGAAAGTTGTTGGCCGCGTCGCACGTCAGTCCTTGGTGGCTGGTGAGCCAATCCTCGAGTCACGGCTGGCACCGGTCGATGTCAAGGGCGGTTTGTCCGCCACGCTGGAGGCTGGCAAGCGCGCCATCACAGTGCGGGTTAACGATGTGATTGGCGTCGCCGGCTTTGCACTGCCAGGCAGCTACGTTGACGTGTTGGTGAGCGCGCGAGATGCCCGCAACGAGCCATTTTCAAAGATCGTATTAGACCGCGTCAAGGTCTTGGCGGTAGCGCAGGAAACCGCCGCCGATCCGGCCAAACCCAAGGTCGTGAATGCGGTGACCTTAGAGTTGACACCGGCCGAGTCAGAGCGACTTGACTTGGCCCGCAGTGTGGGCAGTCTGTCGCTAGCACTGCGCAACGAACTGGACCGCACGCCATTGACATCAGCGGGTACTCGGCTGGATGACTTGATGCATGAACCAGCTCGCGTCGCCGGCGGCCCCAGTCTTAAATCGGCAGCCGCCACCAGCACCGCAGCAGGGCTGCGAGCCACACCAGCAGCCCGACAAGCACCCAGCGGCGTCGAAGAATATCGGGGTGTTCAACGCGGTGTCGGGAGTGAGTTGTGAGCTCTCTCAAATACGCAGCTGTCGCGGCAGCCATGATCATTGCCACCGTCCTGAGCAATGGACAACTTGAGCCCTTGCCCGCCGCCCGCGCGGCAGCGTTACTCGCACCTGCACCGCTGAGCGTAGGCTGGCAAAAAGCGATGCAAGCGGTGGTCGGACACGTCGTGGTGTTACCACTGCCGGAGGCCGTCAGCCGGGTGGTGGTCGGCGACCCGAAGGTGGCTGACTATCGGCTGATCTCACGCACCGAGTTGTACGTCCTTGGGAAATCTGTGGGCACCACCAACTTTCTGTTGTGGCGCCAAAGCGGGCCGCCAGTGTCACTCACTGTGAAAGTCAGCGCGGATCTGGACCCGTTAGCGGAGTCGCTGAAAACGGCGTTGCCACGTGAATTGGACATTGAACTGATGATGGCCTCTGGTTCAGTCGTGCTGCGCGGCAGCGTGGCAGATGTTGGCGCGGCAGATGCCGCAGTGCAACTGGCCCATGCCTACACACGGCAGTTGAACCGCTACCTCGCCAGCAGTGGCGGTGGATCAGCCTCGGGCGGTGCTGGGGTTGGGGCCGCTCAGGCCACGGCAGCCAGCCCTGCAACCGGTCCGAGCAGTTCACCCGGTTCGAGCAGTGCCGGCGGTGCCAACGCTCAGTCGCAGGTCATCAACCTGCTGCGCATTCGCGACGCGCAACAAGTGATGCTGGACGTGCGCATTGCCGAGGTCTCCAAGTCGTTACTGGACAAGCTGGGCTTGCGGGTTCAGGCCGCAGGCGGCGGTGACATCCGCTGGAATGTTTTGTCGAACTTTTTAGGCGGTGGTGGTGCCACGGCCGGTTTGTTGTTCAGCAACGGCAACGCCATCAACCTCGAGGCCGAAAAGCAAGACGGCTTGGTGCGCATCTTGGCCGAACCCACCATCGTCGCCATGAGCGGCCAAGAAGGCAGCTTTTTGGTGGGCGGCAAGGTCTTCATTCCGATCACCCAATCGGTGGGCACAGGCGGCACCGCCGTGACGCTGCAAGAGCGTGAGTTCGGTGTCGGCCTGAAGTTTGTGCCCACTGTGCTGGACGGGGGCCGCATCAGTTTGAAAGTGGCACCCGAAGTGTCTGAGATTTCCAAAGAAACCGTCAGTTCGGGCAGCCAGAGTGGGAGCACATTGCTGCCCGCTTTCACCACGCGCCGGGTCTCCACCACCGTGCAGTTACAAGACGGCCAGAGCCTAGTCATCGGCGGCTTGGTGCGCAACAGCAGCACCGCCAACCGGAACGCTTTTCCGATCTTGGGCGAGATACCGATTTTGGGTGCGCTGTTTCGCAGCAACCAATTTGTGGCCGACCTGACCGAGTTGGTGGTGGTGGTGCGCGCGCGCTTGGTGCAGGCGACTGACACCCCGCCAAGTTTGCCAACCGACTCCGTGCGAGCGCCAACCCGGCGAGAATTTTTCCTCGACAACCGGCTGCAGGGCGCCACGCCGGAAGCCGCCCCATCAGCAGGAGATGGCAATGCAAAACCTTAAAACTTGGCCACTGGCTGCCTGCACAGCTTGCTGGAGGGCCGCCGTGACAGGACTCGCTCTGCTTGGCCTGGCCGGCTGCACGCCGTTGTTGATCGATCAGCAAGAGCATGGCTTGTCGGTGCAAAAAGTGTTGGAGGCACAGCGCATATCAGCCCCACCGCACAGCGCGGCAAGTGCGCCGCTGCGACCCGCCGCCAGCGAACTCAAGCCGGCCTATGACCGGTATTTGCTGCCACCACCGGCCACCAGCCTGACACCGCAGCTGCCATGACTGAACGAGCCAGCGCCCCGGTGCGCGGGGCTCAACAGCAGCGCGGGGTGTTTGCCGTCGCCACCGCATTGGCGATGGTGGTGATGCTGGGTTTTGTCGGCTTGGCGATCGACGCCA
>JBEDKR010000140.1:0-5886 GCA_041172005.1 Pseudomonadota bacterium | reverse complement strand
CCCGCTGGGCCATAGGCATAGCTGTAGTCCGGCGCTTCGGGTTGTGGCGTCCGGTCGGCTGGGGCCGCGTTCTTAGTGCCCGCTTTGAAGCTTTTGCCACTGGCATTGGGGTTGCGCTGGCCGCTTTTGTAAGGGGCAGCAGGTTGCCAGAGTTGCAGTAACTCACGGCTGTCGATTTGCACTTGGTCGGCGATCTCGGCCAGCAACTGACGCTTCAGCGCGCCGTCAGGCAGCAGGCTCCACAGCACGCGCGCATTGCTGGCCATGTGGGCACGCCCTTCGGCGGTGCTCATGTCGCAGGCGTCGCTGGCGGCTTCGATCATGAAACGGCTGAGCGGTACGGCTTGCTTGACCATGGTGGCAAAGCCTTCTTGGCCGTGCGCACGGATGTAGCTGTCGGGGTCGTGTTCTGCCGGCAAAAACAGGAACTTCACGCTGCGAACGTCGCTGGCAAAAGGCAGGGCGGCCTCTAGCGCCTTGCGTGCTGCGCGCCGTCCGGCGCTGTCTCCGTCAAAGCTGAACACCACGGCGTCGGTGAAGCGAAATAATTTTTGAATGTGGTCGGCGGTGCAGGCGGTGCCCAGCGTGGCCACCGTGTTGGCGAAGCCGAGTTGGGCCAGTGCCACGACATCCATGTAGCCTTCGGTGACCAAGGCAAAGCCGTGTTCGCGCAAGGCGGTGCGGGCTTCAAACAGGCCGTAGAGCTCGCGCCCTTTGCTGAACACTGGCGTCTCTGGCGAGTTCAGGTATTTGGGTTTGTCGTCACCCAACACGCGGCCACCGAAGCCGATGCATTCTCCCTTGACGTTGCGGATCGGGAACATGACGCGGTCGCGAAAACGGTCGTAGCGCTTGGCTTCGCCGGCCTGGTTTTCTTCACCCGGCTCACCGGTGATGACGAGGCCGCTGTCGACCAGCAGCGGGTCGTTGTAGTCGGCAAAAATACTCGCCAAACTGCGCCAGCCTTCGGGGGCGTAGCCGAGGCCAAAGGTTTTGGCGATGTCGCCCGACAAACCGCGTCCTTTGAAATAGTCGACAGCGCGCGGTGAGATTCTCAATTGTTTGGCGTAAGCCACAGCAGCTTTTTCGAGTACGCTCGTGAGGGTGGCTTGCTGCTCGCGGACCTGTGCGGCACGCGCTCGGTCTTGCGGGCTGACGTCGTCTTCAGGGACTTGCAGGCCGTATTGCTGTGCCAAGTCTTTGACTGCTTCGACGAAGGTCATGCCGGCATGCTCCATCAGGAAGCTGATGGCGTTGCCATTTTTGCCGCAACCAAAGCAGTGATAGAACTGTTTTGCCGGGCTGACAGAGAACGAGGGCGACTTTTCGCCATGAAAAGGGCACAGCCCCATGAAGTTGGCGCCGCCCTTTTTCAGCTGAACATAGCGCCCAACGATGTCCACCACGTCAGTGCGGGACAGGAGCTCCTGGATGAATGATTGTGGGATGGCCATGGGTGCAAAAGTCGAGGGCTGATTTAATCACAAGCCTTCAGTCGCCGCGCACGATACCTTCGCGGCGCGGATCTGCTCCACCGAACCAGCCTGACGGGGTTCTTTGAATCGCCTGCAAACCACTGGTCATGGGCACTTCGCGGACTTGCGCGCCCGGCTGCTGCAGAGATTGAACGGTGGCGACTGGGAAGCGCCGCTCTTCTAGCAGCGTCATGCCGTTGAGGCTGCCAAAGTTGGGCAGGTTGATGGCTTGTTGCGCATCGAGTTTCCAGTTGAGCGTGCCGTACAGCAGCTTGACGGTGTAGTGAATGATGAGTGCGCCGCCCGGGCTGCCGCCGCTCATCAGCAACTCGCCCGTCGCTTTGTCAAACACCAACGTCGGCGCCATTGACGAGCGCGGCCGCTTGCCGGGCTCGACCCGGTTGGCAATCGGTCGGCCTTGGGCGTCACTGGGTGTGAAGCTGAAGTCTGTGAGCTCGTTGTTGAGCAGAAAACCTTTGACCATCTGGCGCGAGCCAAACGCGTTTTCGATGGTGCTGGTCATGGCCAGCGCATTGCCGAAGCCGTCGACGATGCTGATGTGGCTGGTGCCGTGCTCGGGCTGTTCGGGCATGGGTGCGTAACTTGTTTTGACTGCGCCGGGCGTTCCGGCCAGCACCGTTGTCATGCGCACCGGGCCGATCAGCCGGGCCCGCTCCGCCAAGTAGTGGGGCTCGAGCATGCTCATCCAATGACCGCCGGGCGGCTGCACAAAGTCCGGGTCGGCGATGTATTGGTCGCGGTCGGCAAAGGCGAGGCGCGAGGCTTCTGTGTACAAGTGCAGCCAGCGCGCGTCTGGCAATCCGTCCATCAACGGCATGGTGGCGGCTGGTGTGTGGCTCAGCATGCTCAACATTTGGCCGATGGCAATCGCGCCGGAACTGGGCGGCGGCATGCCGCAGATGCGGTAATCGCGGGGAGCTACCCGATAGTCGTGGCATAGCGGTTGACGTTGGATCGCTCGGTAGTCAGCCAGGTCTGCCAGCGCCAATTGTCCGGGGTTGGTCGGGTGCTGCCGGACTTTCTCGACGATGGCTTGGGCGATGTCGCCGGTCATCAACGCCTCAGCTCCCTCTGCCGCGATGCGCTTGAAAACGTTCGCCAGTTCAGGGTTTTTCAAAACATGTCCAACAGGCCACGGCTGGCTGGCAGTGTCATAAAAATAGGCGGCGGCGACCGGGTCTTTGTGCAGGTAAACGTCGCTGACCAGCAAGCTGTGCAGGCGCTCGCTCACCTTGAAACCTTGCTCGGCAAGCTCAATAGCGGGGGCCAACAGCGTGGCCCATGTCAGTTTGCCGTGCTGGCGGTGCGCATTTTCCAACATCTGCACGGTGCCGGGCACGCCGACAGCGCGGCCACCGACAACGCCGTCAAAAAAGGCGACTGGCTTGCCGTCGGGTTTCAAAAAAAGATTCTCGTTGGCTGCCGCCGGTGCGGTCTCGCGGCCGTCAAACGCTACGGTGATATTGCGTTGGCCATCGTGGTGCAACAAGAATGAACCACCGCCGATGCCGCTTGATTGCGGCTCGACCAGGCTCAGCACCATTTGCACCGCGATGGCGGCGTCGACTGCGGAGCCGCCAGCTTTGAGGATTTTGTAACCTGCATCGGTGGCCAGCGGATGAGCCGCAGCCACGGAAAAGTGCTGGGTCGCCCAGCCGGGTTTGTCGGTGTAGCCCGACGCTGCTTCAGGTTGCAGCAGCGCGGCTTTACTTTCCCCAAGTGATGACGCACAAGCCGTCAGCAGGACGGTGAGCCCTGCTGCGGCCAGAAACCTCACAGGCGATGTCAAATGGTTCAGTGACAGAGCGAGAGCGGCTTAACGCGGTGCCAAGCGGATGGCGCCGTCCAGACGAATCACTTCGCCGTTGAGCATTTCGTTTTCAATGATGTGGCGAGCCAGTTTGGCGTAGTCCTGCGGCGTGCCCAGACGCGAAGGAAAGGGCACACTGGCGGCCAGCGAGTCTTGCACTTCTTGCGGCATGCCGAACATCATGGGCGTGCCGAAAATGCCGGGCGCGATGGTCATGTTGCGAATGCCGTTGCGCGCCAAGTCACGTGCAATCGGCAAGGTCATGCCGACCACGCCGCCTTTGGATGCGCTGTAGGCCGCTTGGCCAATTTGGCCGTCGTAGGCCGCGACCGATGCCGTTGAGATCATCACGCCGCGCTCGCCGGTTGATTCGGGTTCGTTCTGGCTCATGGCTTCAGCCGCTAAGCGAATCATGTTGAAGCTGCCGATCAGGTTGACGGTGATGGTTTTGCTGAACAAGGCCAGCGAATGCGCGCCGTTTTTGCCGACGGTTTTTTCGGCCGGTGCAATGCCTGCGCAATTGATCAGGCCCATCAACTTGCCGAGCGACACGGCCTTGGCGACGACGGCTTGGCCATCGGCTTCTTGGCTCACATCACAGCAGACAAACGCGCCACCGATGTCTTTGGCGATGGCTTCGCCTTTTTCGGTTTGCATGTCGGCAATCACCACCGTGGCGCCGTTGGCGGCCAGCATGCGAGCAGTCCCTTCGCCGAGTCCTGATGCGCCGCCGGTGACGATAAAAACCTTGCCTGCGATGTCCATGGGTGATCCTTTAGTTGACGTTAACGTAAGGTCAATTATCACGCATTGGCTGAGCCCATTCCTTACCTGTAACCGACGCGGTCCAGCATTTGCTGCACTTTGGTCTGGTTGTTGGCGACGGCGCTGATCGGGATGGTTTCAGACTTGAAGCTGCCGCCCGTCATGGCTTGCAAGGCCGGGTTGTTGACCTTGACGCTGGCCACGGCTGGCCATTCGTTGTTGCCGTCGGCAAAGTAGTTTTGCGCGGCCGGGCTGGCCAAGTACTCCATGAACTTCAGGGCATTGGACAGGTTCTTGACGCTCTTGGCGACGCCTGCGCCAGCCACGTTCACGTGCGTGCCCCAAGTTTGCTGGTTCGGAAAGACCACGCCAATTTTCTCAACGGCGGCCTTGTCTTGCGGGTCTGTGGATCGCATCATGCGCGCTAGGTAATAGCTGTTGGTCAGAGCTACGCCGCATTCGCCGCTGGCTACACCCTTGATTTGGTCGGTGTCGCCACCCTTGGGCGCACGCGCCATGTTGGCGACCAAGCCTTTCAGCCAAGCTTCTGTTTTGGCGTCGCCAAGGTGCTCGGTGACAGCGCCGAAAAGTGACAGGTTGTACGGGTGTGCGCCTGAGCGAGTGCACAAAAGGCCTTTGTTTTTTGGGTCGGCCAGTGATTCGTAGGTCTCAACGTCGGCCTTTTTGACACGCATTTTGTCATACACAATCACTCGGGCGCGGGTCGAGAAGCCGAACCAAGTCGTGCCTTCAGCGCTCGGCTTGGCGCGCAGTTGGGCTGGAATTGCTGCTTCCAACTTGGCTGACTTGATGGGCAGGAACAGACCGTCCATGTCGGCTTTGCCGAGCCGTGCGGCGTCGACCAGCAAGATCACATCGGCCGGTGAGGCCGCACCTTCGGCTTTGAGACGCGCCAGAATTCCAGCGTCATCCGCGTCCACACGGTTGATTTTGATACCGGTGGCTTTGGTGAAATTTCCGTAAAGGGCCTCATCGGTTTGGTAGTGGCGGGCAGAATACAGGTTCAGCACTTGCTCTTGAGCTACAACGCTGCCTGCGGCGCTCAGCAGGGCTGCGGTGGCAAGGCCGGCAAGAATCGTTTTTTTAGACATGGGCTTGATGTGTGAAAGTTGTGATGAGATTTAGTTTAATGCAAACACGAATAATTCTCAATATCTTTGAGAATAAAAAAGAAACCGGATGTTTCGCCCCGAACATGAATAGGTTTTCTGGCAGAGCCTGGCTGCTCAGCCTGCCGCTTGCGCTGTTGCTAGCGGGCTGCACTGGTTTGGGGCGCGCGCCTGCACCCCCCGAGACAGCGCCAGAGGCTGGGACCGAGGCGGCCAAGCGCCTGCCGCGGATTGGCTTGGCGCTAGGCGGCGGCGCTGCCAAAGGCTTTGCCCATGTCGGCGTTATTGCCGTGTTGGAAGAGGCGGGTTTGCGCCCGTCCTACGTTGTGGGCACGTCGGCGGGCAGTTTGGTGGCGGCACTGTATGCCAGCGGCAAGTCGAGTGCCGAGTTGCAAAAAGCCGCCTTGGCGATTGAAGAAGTTGCCATCACCGACTGGATGCTGCCCTTGGTCGGGCGCGGTATGTTTCGCGGCGATGCGTTGGGCCGCTATGTGAATGAGGCCGTGGGTGGCCGATTGCTGGAACAAATGAGCATTCCGCTGGGTGTTGTGGCGACGGATCTTGGCAATGGACAGGCGGTGATGTTTCAGCGCGGTGACACTGGCACAGCCGTGCGTGCGTCAAGTGCCGTGCCGGGTGTCTTTGTGCCGGTGCGGATCAGCGGGCGAGATTACGTGGATGGCGG
>JBEDKR010000139.1:0-5890 GCA_041172005.1 Pseudomonadota bacterium | reverse complement strand
CCGACCGCTGGTGGGATTCATCGCATGTTCCGCATGACACGCGTTGGTCGCTTGACTTGCCCAATGTGAATGCGTGCCGCGCCTACTTGCTGAACACGTTGGAAAGCACGCTGGAGTTGCTGGAGCGTGCTGACGCGACCGATGACGCACTGTACTTTTACCGCCTCTGCCTGTTGCACGAAGACATGCATGCCGAGGCGATGGTGATGACGGCGCAAACCTTGGGGCTGGCGCTGGACCGGCCGCTGCTGCAAGCCTTCGCGCCCAAGCCCATGACGCTGCGCGAACCGCTGCTGATACCCGCTTGCCATTGGACTTTGGGCAGCCAGGCAGAAGGTGCGGGATTTGTTTTTGACAACGAAGTGGGCCCGCATGAGGTGCGCGTTCCGGAGTTTGAGATCGATGCGCAGCCGGTGAGTTGGGCGCAGTTTGTCGAGTTTGTGGCAGATGGTGGTTATGACCGCCAAGAGCTGTGGAGCGAGGCTGGCTGGCGCTGGCTGCAGACCATCAGCCTGAGCGAAGGCCGGCGCGGCCCGCGCTATGTCGACCAGATCAGTGTGGCCAGCGGTGCGGTGATGCAAAACCGCTTTGGCCAGCCGCTGCGCATGCTCGGCAACCAGCCAGCCATGCACATGAGTTGGTGGGAGGCCGACGCTTGGTGCCGCTGGGCGGGTCGTCGGCTGCCGTTTGAAGTCGAGTGGGAGATTGCCGCGCAGACGGCTGGCCGCCGAGGCTTTCATTGGGGTGATGTGTGGGAGTGGACAGGCAACACGTTCAAACCGTACCCCGGTTTTGTACCAGGTCCGTATGCGGACTATTCACAGCCTTGGTTTGGCTCTTACAAGGTGTTGCGCGGAGGTTCCTTTGCCACAAGGGCACGCATGAAGTCGCCTAAATACCGTAATTTTTACGAGCCGGACCGCGACGATGTGTTTTGTGGTTTTCGCTCTTGCTCGCTTTGATCCGCTGACGGCTTGTCGTTTCGGTAGCTCCACCACGGCAGCAGTGCCCGCATGGACAGCACTTGGCCGCTTTGTGCATCGGCCACGCTGTAGCCGGGCAGTTGCGCCACGGTGGCTTGCCAAGCCGGGCTTTGCAAGACCTGCAGCAAGGCTTGCACGGGGGCTTGTGACAGCGCCGACTTCAGGCAAACCAAGTGGTAACGCTCACGCACCAAGGGAACGAAGTCGAGTCCTTTTTCAAGGGCCGCAGCTTCAATGCCCAAACCGGTGTCGGCTGATCCGCTGGCGATGGCTTGCGCCACGGCGGCATGCGAGGGTTCCTGCGTGGCGTAGCCCTTGATCGCGCTCGGGTCCATGCCACTGTCGGCCAGCAAATCGTCAAACAGCACCCGCGTACCGGTGCCGGTGGCGCGGTTGATGTAACGCAGTGCGGGCCGACTGAGATCTTTCAGCCCGGTGATCAATTGCGGATTGCCTTTGGCCACCATCAGGCCTTGCATGCGATGCGCAAAACCAATCAGTTTGTGCAGACCTGGCTTGAGCTGGCGACGGTAGGCTTGCGCGGCCAACGAGTCGGCGGCGGGCCGCTCCAGTGTGTGAAAGCCGGCCATCAGGCAGCGTCCGGCATTCAGCGCTGCAATGGCGTCGACGCTGCCCATGAAGCGGATGTCCAGATGCAAGCCAAGTGCCGATGTCTTTTGCCGCAGGGCCGCAAGCGCCCCATCATGGCTGGCGTACAGCACCAGCACGTGGGCGCTGTCGTCAAAGGCCATGGAAAAGGCGCGTTCAATGTCGCCGCGCAGGGCTTCGATTTGCGGTGCCAGTCGGGCCTGCGCTTGACGTTCGGCCCACAACAGCTTTTCGCCGAATTCGGTGAGTTGGGCGCGCTGGCCTTTTTCCCAGATGATGAGTTCGCGCCCCAGTGTCTGCTCGGCGTCTTTGAGCGCACCCCAGACGTGGCGATAAGACAGGCCTTGGTTGCGTGCTGCAGCTGAAATCGAGCCCTGCTCACGGACGGCGTGCAGCAAGTCCAGCAAAGGGTTGCGGATCAACGCGTCCGGGCTGCGCTCGGCAGAGAGTTGGTAAGAAAGTTGGACTTTGTGCATGGTGACTGCAGCGATTATCAAGGAGCGAGACGCTATGCAAATCTGTTCATAGCTCGTCACTACCAATGCGCTGCAGAGGCACTTCAACTACGCTACAGTGCGCAGTCCTTAGCAGGCGCCTCAACGCATGAACACATTTCAAGACAGCGTCACCACGGCATTTATCCTCATCACCTCGCTCGATCCTTTGCTTGCCAGCATCGTGCTGCGGTCATTGGCTGTGAGCGCTTTGGCCTGCGTGCTGGCTTGCAGTGTTGGCTTGCTGCTAGGCGCGTGGCTGGGCGTGGCGCGCTTTGCAGGGCGCGGCGTGGTGCTGGCGTTTCTCAACACTGCGTTGGCGCTGCCCTCAGTGGTGGTCGGGCTGGTGATTTATTTGTTGCTGTCGCGCTCAGGGCCACTGGGTTTTTTGGGTTGGCTGTTTTCGTTTCAGGCCATGGTGTTGGCGCAGTCGGTGCTGGTGCTGCCGATCGTCACGGCGCTGGTTCGGCAAAGCATTGAAGACGCGGACGCACTGCACGGCGAGCAATTGGAGTCACTCGGTGCGGGCATCGGTTGGCGCGGCCTGATTCTGTTGTGGGACGAGCGTTATGCCTTGCTGACCGTCGTGATTGCGGCTTTTGGTCGGGCTATTTCGGAAGTCGGTGCGGTGATGGTGGTGGGCGGCAACATCGATGGCTTCACGCGGGTCATGACCACCGCCATTGCGCTCGAAACCAGCAAGGGTGACCTGCCGCTGGCGCTGGCCTTGGGCGTGTTGCTGTTGCTGGTGGTGCTGCTGCTGAATGCCTTGATCGCCCTGATTCGCCATTGGCGCGAAGCCCGTGAAGCGCGCGGTTCTTGGCCGACCGATACGGCCATCGCCACGGCGGGGCAGCGCTGATGTCGAACTCTCATTCGATGCCCTTGGCAACAGACGTCTTGTTCCAACTGAACGCCGTGGGCGTGCAGTTCGGCCATGTCAACGCATTGGTCAATTGCACGCTGACGATTGGCCGTGGCGAACGCCTCGCCTTGGTCGGCGCCAACGGCAGCGGCAAAAGCACCTTGCTGCGGCACTTGCACGGCTTGGTGCCAGCGTCCAGCGGGCAGATGCTCAAGCCAGTGCCAGCCCTTCAGGCGATGCTCTTTCAGCGGCCCTACATGCTGCGCACCAGCGTGCAAAACAATGTCGCCGTGGGTTTGTGGCTGAGCGGCATGCGCTGGGGCGTTGCCCGTCAGCAAGCGCTGGCAGCACTCGAGCGTGTCGGCTTGGCTGATCTGGCCCAGCGTTCCGGCAAAACCTTGTCGGGCGGTCAGCAGCAACGGCTGGCGTTGGCGCGGGCCTGGGCTTTGAAGCCGGAAGTGTTGTTGTTAGACGAGCCCACTGCTAGCCTCGACCCGGCGGCCAAGCGCGAGGTCGAATCGCTGATGGGTGAATTTGCAGACGCGGGCATGACCCTGATTTTCAGCAGCCACAACCTAGGCCAAGTCAAACGCTTGGCGAGCCGGGTGATTTATCTGGAGCACGGACATGTGCTGGCAGACGCACCGGTTAAATCATTTTTCGGAGAGGCGTTGCCGCCGGCAGCAGCTCAATTTTTAAAAGGGGAATTAGGATGATTGTGAAAAAAATGAACTTCATGGGCTGGACCCAACAGGTCTCCAAAGTCGTGCTGCTGGCAGGCTTGGCTTGGGGCAGTTCTTTGGCGCTCGCACAAAGCGCATCCATCGTCATGGCGTCGACCACTTCCACCGAACAGTCGGGTCTGTTTGCGCACTTGCTGCCAGAGTTCAAAAAAGCCACAGGCATTGACGTCAAGGTGGTCGCGCTGGGCACCGGCCAAGCCATCGACATGGGCCGACGCGGTGACGCCGACGTGCTGTTTGTGCACGACCAAGTGGCTGAAGAAAAAATCGTCGCCGAAGGCTTTACTCTGAAGCGTGAGCCGGTCATGTACAACGACTTCGTGTTGATTGGCCCGGCCACGGATCCCGCTGGCGTCAAAGGCAAAGACATTTTGCAAGGCCTGAAAAAACTCGAAGCGGCCAATGGCGCGTTCATTTCCCGTGGCGACAAAAGCGGCACGCATGCGGCCGAGCTGCGCTACTGGAAAATGGCGGGCGTTGAGACACCAGCTTTCTCTGGTTACAAAGCCTGCGGTTGCGGCATGGGCCCAGCACTGAACATGGCCGCCAGCGTTGACGCTTATGTGCTGGCCGACCGCGCCACTTGGCTGGCCTTTAAAAACCGAGCCAGCATGGCCGTTTTGGTTGAAGGCGACACGCGCCTGTTCAATCAATATGGTGTGTTGGTGGTCAACCCTGCAAAGCACCCGAAAACCAAAGCTGCTGAAGCCCAAAAGTTTGCCGACTGGATCACTTCGGCCGCTGGTCAAGCTGTCATCGCGAGCTACAAAATCAACGGTCAACTGCTGTTTTTTGCGAACGCAAAGCGCTAATTTTTAAGCGGTAGCGGGTCTGCCTATAATTTTCAATTGTGTCCAGACCCCCATCATCCCGCACCCTGTGGGCTCGCTTTGCTGCTGGCCTGAGTTGTCTCGCCGTGCTCGCGGCGCTGGTCGCGCCGGTGTCTTTGCTAGCGCAAGACGTTGGCAGCGGCAAGTTCGGCGGGCTTTGTACCGCAGAACCGATGCGGGATGTCCAGCAGCCAGGTGAGGCAGAGCCATCGCATCCGGGGGCCCACTGCAGTTTGTGCGCCTCCACTGGGCTGGCGCTGTTGCCTCTGGCAGTCTTCACCCAAGCCCCACAACTCTCTCATGAGCTCGCGTTGCGCATGGTGCCCAGCGAACGGGCGGTCATCGTCAGCGGCCTGCCGTTCAGCCGCGGACCGCCAGCATTGAATTGACCGCAGAGGTGGCGTCTTATTTTTTGGCGTCCAGTGTTTTTCAATTCTTTAAGGTTTTCCCATGTTTATCGCGACTCGTTTTTCCCCTGCCCGACTGCTTTTCATCGCTGGCCTGGTGCTGACCGCCAGTTCGGCATCGGCCCAGCCCGCCGTCGTCAAAGTCGAAGGTGCTTGGGCCCGCGCCACCGTGCAGGGCCAACAAGGCACCGGTGCTTTCATGAACATCACGGCGGCCCAAGGCACGCGTTTGGTTGGTGTCTCGTCACCGGTGGCAGGCGTGGCCGAAGTGCATGAAATGCGCATGGACGGTGACGTTATGAAAATGCGCGCTATCCCTGCGCTTGACTTGCCCGCCGGCAAGACCGTGCAGCTCAAGCCCGGCAGTTACCACCTGATGCTGATGGACCTCAAACAGCCGCTTATAAAAGACAGCACGGTGCCGGTGACTTTGCGCTTTAAAAATGCTGCAGGTGTCGACAGCCAGCTGGAGTTGAAAGTGCCGGTCTCGACGGTTGCACCCGGCCCGGTCAAGGCCGAGATGCCGCACGACCACAAGCATTGATGCAGGCCGGGCGTTTGGCCACTGTTGAGCTTGGCGCCCGGATCCCTGTGGCAAGCCCCTTAGGAGTCCTAGGGTTTAACCTAGACGCAAGAATGGCTAACGCTTGAACAATAGGATTCGTTCTGTCTTTAGCTGCCTTTTCTGCCCCCATAAAAACCGACGACCCAACCCGGAGATAAGCCGATGCAAGTTCAACTCAAGGTCAATGGCAAAGCGCTGAGCGTTGACACGCCGCCCAACACACTGCTGGTGCAGGTGCTGCGCGAGCAACTCAACCTCACCGGCACCCATGTTGGCTGCGACACCGCGCAATGCGGCGCCTGCACCGTCATCATGAATGGCCGCGCCGTGAAGTCCTGCAACATGCTGGCCGCTCAGGCCGCAGGTGCCGACATCACCACCATCGAAGGCTTGG
>JBEDKR010000138.1:0-5912 GCA_041172005.1 Pseudomonadota bacterium | reverse complement strand
CCGATGAGCAAGACGATCGCCAGCGCCAGCAAAACGCCAAAGCCGGGGATGTGAAAACCAATCAAACGATCAGGATGCCAAGACCGCGGCAGTATTTGCAAGGTCTGATCGAGCGTGCCGACGATCCAGTCGAGCACCCCCACCGTGATCGCCAAGGGCACCAACACCAACAAGCCGGCCAACAGCCAGCGGCGCACGGCAGCCATCAGTCGACTTTGCCGGATGAAGGAGCAGGAGCGGGAGCCGCCGGGGCGCTAGGCGCTGGCGCGGCAGTTGCGCTGTCGGATTTAGGCGCTGGCGCGGAGGAGGCTGCCGGCGCATCAGAAGTCGATGCTGCTGGAGCCACGCTGTCCTTAGCCTGGGGAGCGCCCGAGTCGCCACCGCGAAAGTCTGTGACATACCAGCCCGAACCCTTGAGCTGAAAGCCGGCGGCGGTGAGCTGTTTCTTGAAACTCGGCGCACCACAGGCTGGACAGACTGTCAGCAGAGGGTCTGACAGTTTTTGTAATACGTCCTTGGCATGCCCGCAGGACTCGCATTTGTAGGCGTAAATTGGCATAGCGCTAAGTGGTTTCGTATGAGTGGGACAGCCTGCACAGGGCAGCAGGGTGCAAACCCTCAATTATAGGCGCTGCACTTTAGCAGTCAGAACCTCAAAACAGCTGCAAGCGGAGCACCACCTGCATGGCCAGTAAACCCAGCGCAAAGCCCAGCAAGCCGTAAATCAGCCCCTGAAGCAGTTTGTTGGTGCGTTTTTGTTCGGCCAGCAGCTCGACCAGCTCGCTTCGGTTACCCGACGATTGCGTCTTCAGGAACTGGTGAAAAAGACGCGGTAAAGCAGGCAATAGCTTGGCATAGGTTGGCGCTTCGGCCTTGAGCTCCGCTAGTAATTTTTCCGGGCCAACCTGCTCCAACATCCATTTCTCTAAGAATGGCTTGGCGGTGCTCCACAAATCGAGTTCCGGGTCGAGTTCCCGACCCAAGCCTTCGATGTTGAGCAGCGTTTTTTGCAGCAGCACCAGTTGCGGCTGGATCTCGACCTGAAAACGCCGCGAGGTCTGGAACAGCCGCATCAGCACCAGTCCGAGTGAAATTTCCTTTAGCGGACGGTCAAAGTACGGCTCGCAGCAAGCGCGAATGGCCGACTCAAGTTGGTCGACGCGAGTGCGGGCGGGAACCCAGCCCGACTCAATGTGCAGTTCAGCCACGCGTTTGTAGTCACGCAGAAAAAACGCCGTGAAGTTTTGTGCAAGATATTCTTTGTCAACCTCGGTCAGGGTACCGACGATGCCGAAATCAAGTGATATGTAGCGCCCGAAAGTGGCGGGTTCCAGACTCACCTGGATGTTGCCCGGGTGCATGTCAGCGTGAAAAAACCCATCGCGAAAGACCTGCGTGAAAAAGATCGTCACGCCATCACGGGCCAGCTTTCGAATGTCGACGCCAGCATCGCGCAGACGCTGCACTTGGCTGATTGGCACGCCCTTCATGCGCTGCATGACCATCACGTTGGGCATGCAAAAGTCCCAGACCATCTCCGGAATCATCACCAAGTTCAAGCCTTGCATATTGCGGCGCAATTGGGCCGCGTTGGCGGCTTCGCGCAGCAGGTCGAGTTCGTCGTGCAAATGGGTGTCGAATTCGGCCACCACTTCACGCGGCTTGAGACGCTTGCCATCGGACGACAGACTTTCGACCCAGCCTGCCATCATGCGCATCAGCGCCAAGTCTTTTTCAATAGCCGGCAGCATGTTGGGCCGCAAGACCTTGACCGCGACTTCACGCCCATCGGGCAAGATCGCAAAGTGCACTTGGGCGATCGACGCACTGGCCACGGGCGTGCGATCAAAGCTGGCAAAAATCTTGTCGATCGAGCGACCAAAGGCGTTCTCGATGATGGCCACCGCCACAGCAGACTCAAACGGTGGGACTCGGTCCTGCAAGTGCGCCAATTCGTCGGCAATGTCCGTCGGCAGCAAGTCGCGTCGGGTCGACATGACTTGTCCGAATTTGACAAAAATCGGGCCCAACCGCTCCAGCGCCAGCCGCAAGCGCTCACCACGTGGTGCCTTCAGATTGCGTCCAACCGACACTATACGGGTCAGCAGACGAATCCATGGTTTCTCAAAACTGGATAGAACCAGTTCATCCAAACCGAAGCGAAGCACCGTCCAGACGATGAAAATACCGCGAAAAAGACGGCTCATGTGCCCGCCTTATGTGTCCGTGTCGTGGCTGGTGTTGTGTTGCTTCCCGCGGCAAAAGGTGGACGTGGTGCACTCGCCGCGAAGTCACGAAGCGCTGCCAGCAAACGTTGGCCTGCCCCGGCGATCGCATGCGCAGGCACATCACCGATGATGCGCGACAGGTCTTCTTCGACATCCCAACGCAGGTTGTCAGCCAACCAACCCAATTCGGCGGCCAGTTGCACATCGCCTTCAATCTTGACCGGCGGTGCTTTGCCTTCTAGCACCGACTGCGCCACAACCCAAGGCGCTTCCATGGCCACCGACAGCGTCAAATCGGCTGGTAAAGCGCTCGTCGCGCGGTCTGTCAGGCCAGCAGGCGTAATCAACAGGTCGAGGGCAAAAGCGCCCCAGCGCAAATGGATCACGCTGCCCTTTTTTCGAGCGAGGCGCGTTTGCGCTTCTTTTTCCTGCATCAGGACATGATTGAGAAACAAAACCAAGCGCTGCTGACCCTCGGCGACCAGCCAAGTCGGCGGCTGCAAGTGTTTGGCAAAGGATTCGAGAAAAGAAAAAGGGGACGTTGTATTCATACGTCCCCGATTTTGACGGATAAATGACCGGTCAGATCATTGCAAGGCTTGAACACCCGCCACCAACCAGCCGCCAGCACCATTGCGCTGCTTGGTCATATTCCAGACTTCGCGGAACGGACTCGGGCCGGCAGACGCGTCTTCGCGGATCATTCCAGAGAATTCAACGCTGGCCATGTAGACGTCTTCCAACTCCTCGATACCGAGCAACTGCGCATCCAAACGCAGCACGTCGGTCTTGTTGACAACACCACCAGTATGCGACTCGCGCTCAGCCAATTGGCTCTTGATCTGGTCCAACATGTCGTCCGTCATCATGGCCCGCAAGGCGCTGATGTCGGAGCGGTCCCAAGCGTCTTGCAAGGTCACGAAATTGGTCTTGCAAGCGGTCAAGAAGCCGTCGGCATCGAAGCCGGCTGGAACGCCCCACGACTGTGCCCCCGCCAGCGCCGAGCCAATCATGGAGCCGCCCGCTGCAACCGGCGTCGTCGATTCAAAAGATGTGCCGGGTCGTTCCCAAGGCCGTGCCGACGCGTCATTGCCCACATTCGCTGGGCTGTAGTCTCGGGCCGGTGTGGCACCCGCCCCCTGAAAAGCAAACGGCGAGGAAGACTGGACATGGCCCTCGCGATTGGCCTTGAGCTTGCGGATGACAAAGCCAACCACCAACATGATCGCCAACGCCAACAAGGCAAACATCATGAACTGCGCCAGACCTTCACCCATTCCTAGTGAAGATGCTAGCCAAGCCAGACCCAAACCGGCGGCCAAACCGCCGAGCATGGCGCCCCAAGGCTTCTTAGGTGCCGCAGCTGCTGCAGGGGCCGCTGGCCTAGCGGCTTGTGTGGCGGAACTGCCCGCAGGCGGCGAGGCGTCACGCTGGGTGACGTTGGACGATTGCTTGCCGACTGACTTGCCACTGCCCATGCGCTTAGCCTCAGCATCAACGCCGCTCAATGCCAAAGTGGCCGTCAATGCGACTGCCAAGATTGCTGACCAGATTTTCATAACGTCTCCACCTTTATTTTTGAAATTCGTCCGCCGCTCGATCAAGAGCTCGACTGCTTGCACTCACTTCGCTTTTCACAGACCCAAATATCAAGATCGGATTAAACCTAAATTAAATCAGCATTTGATGCCAACGTGTAAGGCAACCATGCCACCAGTGAGGTTGTGATAGTCCACATGACCAAAGCCGCTTTGGTGCATCAAGGCCTTCAGCGCGTCTTGGTCGGGATGCATGCGAATCGATTCAGCCAAATAGCGATAACTCGAATCATCATTTGCCACCAGCTT
Organism: Pseudomonadota bacterium; assembly: GCA_041172005.1. Taxonomy (GTDB): domain Bacteria; phylum Pseudomonadota; class Gammaproteobacteria; order Burkholderiales; family Burkholderiaceae_C; genus Polaromonas. The sequence continues at coordinate 1,837 of JBEDKR010000138.1, read as the reverse complement.
GCCCAGACGCGGTAAAACCTTGAACGAATACCAGTCGTAGATTTTTTCCAGCGGCTTAGCGACCTTGGAAAATTCGAGCACCAGCAGTTTGCCCATAGGCTTGAGAACACGGTTCATTTCTCTGAGGGCGACATCCTTGTGCGTCATGTTGCGCAGCCCAAAAGCCACCGTCACGACGTCAAAACTGGCATCCGGAAAAGGCAGTTTTTCGGCATCGCAGACCAGCGTTGGCAAGGCCACTCCAGCGTCGAGCAAACGGTTGCGGCCTTCGCTCAGCATGGCTTGGTTGATGTCTGTGTGCACCACGCGGCCCGTCGATCCGACCTGCGGCGCAAACGCTAGGGCTAAATCACCTGTGCCGCCGGCAATGTCAAGGACAGATTGACCGTCACGAACATTCGCCACCTTGACGGTGTAGGCCTTCCAGACACGGTGCAGGCCTGCCGACATCAGGTCGTTCATGACGTCGTATTTAGGCGCGACCGAATCAAAAACGCCGCGCACGCGCCGCGCTTTTTCTTGCTCGTCGACCGACTCAAAACCGAAATGGGTGTTACTCATGGTGACCTCAGTGGCTGGCGCAAGCAGAACCACCGGCGCTGGTCATGGGCGCGTCGCGCTCAGCACCAGCCGCCTGCAGTCGGGCCAAGTAGTCGGCCCACAAACGGTTCTGCTCCGAACCTAGAAAGTACAAATAGTCCCAAGAAAAAAGACCTGTGTCGTGGCCGTCCGAGAAGACCGGCTTGACGGCGTAATTGCCAATCGGCTCGAGCTCGACCAAGGTGACTTCACGTTTGCCGGTTTGCAGCACTTCCTGACCGGGCCCGTGGCCCTGCACTTCGGCTGACGGCGAATAGACGCGCATCAGCTCGAACGGAATTTGGTAATCCGAGCCATCAGAAAACGCCACCTGCAACTGCCGAGACTGGCTGTGCACCGTGATAGCCGTGGGTGTCGGCGCCCCAGTTTGAAGACCTGCCATGAACGTGCTTTCGGTGATTAAAGTTGATGCGAAGGCTGTGTGAAGATCACACCAGCACGCGCTCGATGCCGCCGCGATTGGCGACTTCGACATAGTTCGGCAGCCAGTCTTTGCCCAGAATCTGATTGGCCATCTCAACCACGATGTAGTCGGCTTCGAGCAGGCCGTTGTTCAGGTCATCGCCAAAGCGCGACAAGCCTTGCAGGCAACTCGGGCAGCTGGTGAGGATTTTCACCGGCCCTTGAGCCGCCACCGCTCCGGTGGCACGCAATGCGGCCTCACCTTTTTGCAGTTCTTCTTCCTTGCGAAAGCGAATCTGGGTCGAGATGTCAGGCCGGGTCACGCCCAGCGTGCCGGACTCGCCGCAGCAACGCTCATTCTTCAAAACGTTGTCACCGAGCAAGGCTTTGACCGTCTTCATCGGCTCTTGCAATTTCATCGGGCTGTGGCACGGGTCGTGGTACAGATAGCCTTGACCAGGCTCATCGGTTCGCAGCGTGATATTTTTCTCAAGCAGGTACTCGTGGATGTCGATGATGCGGCAACCGGGAAAAATCTTCTCGAACTCGTAACCCTGCAGCTGGTCGTAGCAGGTACCGCAACTCACCACCACGGTCTTGATTTCGAGGTAGTTGAGCGTGTTCGCCATGCGGTGAAACAGCACGCGGTTGTCGGTGATGATCTTGTCCGCCTTGTCGAACTGACCGCTGCCGCGCTGCGGGTAACCGCAGCACAGATAGCCCGGCGGCAAGACGGTTTGCACACCGGCATGCCAGAGCATGGCCTGCGTCGCCAGCCCGACCTGCGAAAACAAACGCTCAGAACCACAACCCGGGAAATAAAACACGGCTTCGG
>JBEDKR010000137.1:0-5944 GCA_041172005.1 Pseudomonadota bacterium | reverse complement strand
GCTTGTGGGTTGCGCACCAGCAACTTGTCGAGCAAGTCCGGGGTGGGTGCAATCGCCCTCAGCCGGTCCACCAGCACGCCGTCGTCGGGCACGTGCGTGTGGTTTGGATGCGGCCAATCAGTGCCCCAGACACATTGGTCAGGGAAGGCTTGCACCAAGGTGTTGGCGAGGAGCACGCCATCCACATAAGGCGGCGTCGGATCAATCCGGTCAATGCCGCTGACCTTGACGTGAAACAGCGGGTTGCGCAGCAGGGTCATGAGCGCAGCAAAGTCAGCGCCATCTGTGCCCAGCGCAGCATCGACACGGCCCATGTGGTCGATCACCACCGGCACGACGCTGCGCGACAGCGGCGCGGCGAGGCTGTGAATCAGACTGCTTTCGAAATGCACTTGCAGGTGCAGGCCGAGCGGTTTGAGTCGCAGCGTGAGCGCTGCCACTTCCTCGGGCGTGGCGGCCGCAGCCAAATGCTTCATGAAGTTGAAACGCACGCCCCGAAAACCCGCAGCCGCAAGACGTTGCAGTTCAGCATCGGCCACGTTGACAGGCACCAGCGCCACGCCTAGGTAATGGCCACCGCCGGCCTGAATCGCATCTTCAACAGCGCGGTTGTCAAAGCCATGGACGGCCGACTGGACGATCACGCAGCGCTCAATACCGAGCTGCTGATGCAGCGCAAAAAGCAGCTCCTTGGGGGCATCCACAGGCGTGAAGTTGCGGCTGGCCGCAAACGGGAATTGCGCCGCAGGGCCGAACACATGCACGTGGCTGTCGCAAGCCCCGGCAGGCAGCTTCAGGCTGGGCGTCGATGGATTCGGCTTGTACGTGAGCACGGTTTGGTCGGCGTTGGTGGTCATGGATTAGGTGAGAGCTACGGTGACTTGGATTGAATAATTGTCGGCATAATCGCGCCTTTGAGTGATGCTTTTTTCAAATAGCTGCTATCAGCCGAATAACACACCCAGCAATCAACATGGATTTAACGCGTCTTCAATACTTTGCGGCAGTGGCCGAGGCTGGCAGCTTCAGCCGCGCCGCTGCTGCGCTGAACCTGTCGCAGCCAGCGCTGAGCCGGCAGGTCTTGCTGCTGGAAGAAGAACTCGGTCAACGCTTACTAGAACGCCATGGCCGCGGCGCCCACACCACCGAAGCTGGCGCGGCACTGTTGGTGCATGCACGCGGTATTTTTGACTTGGCCGAACGCGCGCAGGCCGACATGCGCGAGCGCCAACTCAGTCCGCGTGGCCGCCTCACCGTAGGTCTGCCGCCGCGCGTGGCGCATGTGCTGACCGCTGATTTGGTCGAACGTTTTCATGCCGAATTTCCTGACGCAGCGATCACCGTGGTCGAAGGCTTGAGCATTCGCCTGCGTGAAATGCTGGTGGCGGGCAGGGCTGATCTGGCGATTATTTTTGACCCGGCGCCTTCGCCGCAGCTTCAACTGGAAACCTTGGTGCGCGAGCCGATGGTGCTGGTTAGCGCCAAGCCTTTGCCGGCCAAAATTCGCTTGACCGACGTGGTCCAGCGCAGCTTGGTGATGCCGAGCGGGCCGCATGCCCTCAGGCAGCTGCTTGAAGAGCACACCGCACCGCGCGGCTTGCCGCTGAATCTTTGGGCCGAAGTGGAATCAGTGCAAACGGTCTTGTCGATGGTGGCACGCGGACTGGTTGACACCATCTTGCCGGTCAGCGCCGTGAAGGCTTGGATCTACACCGAGCCCTTGCATGTGGCGGCCATCCATGCCCCGGTGATGCGCAACAAACTGGTGTTGGCCGTGCCAGCCGCGCGGCCTGCCACGCGCTTGAGCCGATATGCCAGCGGGCTGCTGCGCGAATTGGTGCTGAAGCACTTCGGCCCAGAAGCCAAGCCCGGTTAATGCGTGTTGGTGCGGATTAACGCGGCAAGGGCATGCCGCGCTCTGCCATCACTGCGCGCAAGCGGTCAGGGTAATCAGTGATGAGACCATCAACGCCCCAGTCCATCAGACGCTTCATGTCAGCGGTCTCGTTCACCGTCCACGGCACCACGGACAAACCCAAAGCCTTGGCCTGTTTCAGCTGATCCGGGTCTAGCTGCTTCCAATGCGGCGACCAAGTGACGCCCTTGGCCGACCCCGCCGCAGCGTGCACGAGTTTTGGCATCGACCCGACGTGCGCGCTGAGCTTGCGGCCAGCCGTCCAGAGTGCTTCGTTCGGACTACCAGCCACCGGCGGCGCGCCCGTCAAGTAGGCGATGCGCATAGCGGGTTCGAGCCTGCGCGCAACGTCCAGAGTGCGCCAGTCAAAGCTTTGCAGCATCACCCGCTCAGTCATACCGGCTTGACGAATGACTTCTAATACAGCGCGCACAAAAGGCTCTGGGGCCAAGGTGTCGCTAGGCGCATTCGGATTCAGCTTGGTTTCAATGTTGAAGTTCAGCTGGTCAAAACCCAGCGTTTTGACGCGTTCAAAAACCGCCGCCAAAGTGGGCACGCGCTCACCGTCAACGGCCTGCTGCAGATTAAATTCGCGCGCATAACTGGTGCCGGCTTGCAGGCGCCCCACGTCGTAAGTTTGCAGTTGAGAAAGTGACAGCGCATGGATCAGCGGCCCGCGCGCCGACAACCACTTGCCGTGCGCATCGCGTGTGAAGAACGGGTTGAGCGCCCTGTCATGCGACACCACCGGCACGCCATCTGCGGTGATAGCAATGTCCAGCTCCAGCGTACTAACGCCCAGACGCGCCGCAGATTCAAACGCCGTCAGCGTGTTCTCAGGGTGCAGACCGCGACCACCGCGGTGCGCCTGCAAATCAAAGGCTTGGGCGGCGCCTGCAAAGCAGAGCAATGCAGCGCCCAAAACCTTGAAAAATCTGGGCTGTTGAAAGCGACTGAAAGCGATGCGCATGGTGAGCTCCCTGTTGGTTTGTCAGTGAGCAACCGTTCGCAAACACCGTCAAAGGAGTTTGCCGCACAATTGTTTCATGCGCATGTCTTGCGCTGTCTTTTACATTTTTCATTGGAACTCATCATGCGACTTCTTCACACCATGCTGCGCGTCGGCAACTTGCAGCGCTCGATAGATTTTTACACTCAAGTCTTGGGCATGAAGTTGCTGCGCACCTCCGAAAACCCAGAGTACAAATACAGCTTGGCTTTCCTTGGCTACGGCAGCAACCCCGACCACGCTGAGCTGGAGCTGACCTACAACCACGGCATTGATCAGTACGAGATGGGCACCGCCTACGGCCACATCGCGCTGGGCGTGCCAGACGCCTACGCAGCCTGCGACAAGATCAAAACCTCAGGCGGCAACGTGACACGCGAAGCCGGCCCGGTCAAAGGTGGCAACACCGTGATTGCCTTTGTGACCGACCCGGACGGCTACAAAATCGAATTGATTGAGCGCAAAGAAAACGCCAGCGGCGGTGGCTTGCGCTGATTCAAATACGGTTGGCTCAGCTGCGCTTTAGCTGACTAGCCTGAAGCGCCAGCGCCGTGATGCGCGCCCAATCGCCTTGGGCGATGGCATCAGCTGGTGTGAGCCAAGAACCACCGACGCAGACCACGTTGCTGAGCGTTAAAAACTCAGCGGCATTGGCCAAGCTGACACCACCAGTCGGGCAAAACTTGACGTCGCCGAAGGGGCCGCCCCAAGCTTTCAACATGGCCGGGCCGCCTGCTTGCATCGCCGGAAAAAACTTCAGCTCGGTGAAGCCGTCTTCTTGCGCGGCCATGATCTCGCTGCCGGTGGCGACACCCGGCAACAACGGCAAATCGGTGTCGCGGCAGGCTTGCCCCAGCGAGTGCGTGTAGCCCGGGCTGACGATGAAACGCGCGCCGGCCATTGAGCAAGCCATCACATCAGCGGCACTGCGGGCGGTGCCAGCACCGACCACCGCTTCCGGCACGTCGCGGGCAATGGCTTCGATGCAGGCCAAACCTTGCGGTGTGCGCAAGGTGACTTCCAACATGCGAATACCGCCGGCCACCAGCGCACGTGCCAGCGGCACAGCGTGGGCGACATCGTTCAGCACGATGACCGGAATGACGGCGGCGTCTTGCATCACCTGCAAGGCCGTCAAGCGGCTCAGTTCAGACTTGTTCACAACCATGACATCGCTCCTTCTTCGGCTGTCAGCGCCTGTCTGCGCATACCGGAAAACAGTTCGCGCCCCATGCCAAATGCGTTGCTCTCGCGCAGCGCCTCCGGCATCTCGGCTACAGGCCGTGCGGCCCAGTCAGCATCACTCAGCAACACGCGCAACTCGCCGGTCAGGCTGTTGAGCAAGATCACGTCACCGTCGCGCACTTTCGCCAACGGGCCACCGGAGGCGGCCTCGGGCGAGACGTGGATGGCGGCGGGCACTTTGCCCGAAGCACCGCTCATGCGGCCGTCGGTGACCAGCGCCACTTTGAAACCTTTGCCCTGCAACACCGACAGCGGCGGCGTGAGCTTGTGCAGCTCAGGCATGCCGTTGGCTTGCGGCCCTTGCCAGCGCACCACGCAAATCACATCGCGATTGAGCTCGCCGGCATTGAAGGCCGTGTGCAGGTCTTCCTGCGAATCAAAGACGCGGGCTGGCGCTTCGATCACATGACGGTCTTCGGGAACCGCCGACACCTTGATGACGCTGCGGCCCAGATTCCCTTGCAGCAACTTGAGCCCACCGGTCGCGCTGAAGGGCTGACTGGCTGGCCGAACAATCGTGTCGTCTTTGGAGACATCGACATGATGCCAAGTCAGCGCACCGTCAACCAACGCAGGCTCACCCGTGAATTCACGGATACCGCCGGGGCGCACCGTCAACACGTCCTCGTGCATGAAGCCGCCGTTGAGCAGTTCACGGATCACAAAACCCGTGCCGCCAGCGGCTTGAAACTGGTTCACATCAGCGCTGCCGTTGGGGTAAACATGGGTCAGCAAAGGCACAACTTCAGACAGCTTTGAAAAATCGTCCCAGTTGATTTGGATGCCAGCCGAATGCGCCACGGCGACCCAGTGGATCAAGTGGTTGGTTGAGCCGCCGGTGGCCAGCAACGCGACCATCGCGTTGACGATGGCGCGTTCATCGACGACCCGGCCGATGGGTGCAAATCGTTTGGACGATTTGACGATGCCCAGCACCGTGCGCGCGGCTTCTCGGGTCAGCTCGTCACGCAAGTCGCCGCCGGGTGCCACGAACGAGGTGCCGGGCACGTGCAGACCCATCGCCTCTAACAACATCTGGTTGCTGTTGGCCGTGCCATAAAAAGTGCAGGTACCAGGGCTGTGGTACGACTTGAGCTCCGCGTCCATCAGCACATCGCGACCCGCCAGACCTTGCGCCACCAGTTCGCGGACGCGTACTTTTTCTTTGTTGGGCAGACCCGATGGCATCGGGCCGGCGGGCACGAACACCGTCGGCAAATGGCCAAAGTGCAGCGCACCGATCAACAGACCCGGCACGATTTTGTCGCACACGCCGAGCATCAGCGCAGCGTCAAACATGTCGTGGCTCAAAGCGACAGCGGTGGCCATCGCGATGACGTCGCGGCTGAACAGACTCAACTCCATCCCGCTGGTGCCTTGGGTCACGCCGTCGCACATGGCCGGCACGCCACCGGCTACTTGCGCCGTCGCGCCATGCAAGCGCGCCTCGCGCTTGATCAAGTCCGGGTAGCTTTGCATCGGTGTGTGGGCCGACAGCATGTCGTTGTAAGCGGTGACGATGCCGATGTTCGGGCGGCGCTCAGTCACGACTTTGAAACGGTCGTCCAGCGGCATGCCGGCCACGGCGTGCGCGACATTGCTGCAACCCATGCGCTCAGCGTTGACAGCGCGTGTCGCTGCGCCGTCAAGCCGCTTCAGGTAGGCGCTGCGGGAAACGCGGCTGCGTTCGCGGATGTGCTCGGTAACGTCGGCGACGGTCGTGTGAAGTGTCATGAATTCCAAAGTTGGAGAATATGGATTTGTAACTTTATTAC
>JBEDKR010000136.1:0-5946 GCA_041172005.1 Pseudomonadota bacterium | reverse complement strand
CGCGGCTGTGCGCTGTCGAGTCCAGCTCGTTCATTTGCTTTCTGAACTGCGTGCGCCACTCCGTCACCGTCACCGTGAAGAGAATGTAAAAAACCAGCGCAATGATGGTGATGCCGGCAAACCAGACGTCGAACTTAACTGCCAACAAAGTCAGTACAAACGTGACTTCAATCAGCGTCGGGATGATGCTGTAAAGCGAGTACGAGATGAGCGATTGCACGCCGCGTGTGCCGCGCTCAATGTCGCGCGTCATGCCGCCGGTTTGCCGGTCTAAGTGAAAGCGCAGGCTCAGCGCATGCAGGTGCTGAAAAACCTCCAAAGAGATGCGCCGCGTGGCGCCCTCAGTCGCCTTGGCAAACACCAGCTCGCGCAACTCCGTGAACAGCGAAGTCGACAAGCGCAGCGCACCGTAACCCAGCAACAAAGCGGCAGGCACCACCAACACCGCCTGCACGTCGCCCGGCTTGAAACTCATGGTGTCGACCAGCTCTTTGAGCAGCAGCGGCACGCTGACATTGGCCATCTTGGCGCCGACCATGAAACTCAGAGCGGCGATCACCCGCCACTTGTATTCCCAGAGGTACGGGAAAAGTCGCTTCAAGGTGTCGGTGTCGGAGCGCTCCGGCGCTGCGGCTTTGGCATCGACCGTGGCGGCCGGCATGTGATGACTATCGGGAGAAGCTCGAGAACGCATGGGGGACAATCGTGAAAAATCGGTAGATCCGTTAACTTTGCTTGAGATTGTGCCTATGACTGTTGAATCAACCCCCAACGCAGCCCCAGTGACACTTCCTGTCGACAAGGAACTCGTGCTCAAGGTCATCCCGATGCCCGCCGATTGCAATGTCAACGGCGATATTTTCGGTGGTTGGGTCATGGCCCACGTCGACTTGGCCGGTGCTGTCTTGCCAGCGCGTCATGTCAAAGGCCGCATGGCCACTGTGGCGGTCAACCAATTTGTCTTCAAGCAACCGGTTCGGGTCGGCGACCTGCTCTCGTTTTTTGCCAGCGTCACCCGCATTGGCAACACCTCCATCACCGTGCAGGTCGAGGTTTACGCCGAGCGCATGAGCGCCCAAGGCAGCTACATCAAGGTCACAGAAGCCAGCCTGACTTATGTGGCGATTGACGACAAAGGCAAACCGCGGCCGATCGAAAAGCCCACCGACCAAGGCCAGCAACACGGCTGAGCCAGCCCAGCTCAACCATTTACAGATTGTTAAATTGTTCGGATTTCGACTATTATTTGTAACGATTTTTCGTTTTAAACATTTAATACACAAACCTGTTCAACAGGTCCACACCACATGCTGGCTCTCAGCTTGGACACTTCTGATAGCGCACTGGCCAAGCTAAAGCCTGACAGTGCTGACGTGGCTGACGCCCGCTTGGTCAGCAGCCTGCGGCTGGTGCTGGCGATGTCTGTGCTGCTGGCGTCCGTCACAGACTCAGGCAGTTTCCCCGATGGCTGGGGCACCGTTTGGCCCTTGTTTGCGGCCTATGTCGGCCACAGTGCCTGCCTTTTTGTGCTGGCGCTACGCCAACAACCAGTGGCCCAAAGCAAAGTCATGCACTGGCTGGACGTCGCTTGGTACACGCTCTTTGTGGCCCTGACAGGTGACAGCCGAAGCCTGCTGTTTTTGTTTTTTTTCTTTGCCATCCTCGCCTCTTCGTTCCGCTGGGGTTTTGAAGAAGGCGCACGCGTCACACTCGCAGCCACCGGCTTGTTCCTCGTCACAACCTATTTGACCGAGGCCTACCCCGACTGGCCACGCTTGCTGTTGCGCAGCAGTTTTTTGCTGGCGCTCGGCTATATCAGCGCACATTGGGGTGAGTCCAAAGTGGCACTCAACCGCCGACTGGCCCTGCTGCGCGATGTCAGCCAGTTGTCGAACCCCCGCTTTGGCGTTGACCACACCACGACCCGCGTGCTCGACTCAACGCGGGCATTTTTCAATGCCAAAAGCTGTGTCTTGGCCCTGCGCAACAAAGACACCGGCGATTGCTCTTTACGCTCCATTCAAGCTGGACGGGCAAAGCAAAACATACACGCTGAAGTCATCAGCGCCGAAGTCGCTGAGCCGCTGCTGGCGCTGCCACCGACACAGCTGGTGAGCTACCAGCGCCAGCGTTGGTGGCGGTCGCTCTTTTTTCTCAGACCGGCCATGCTGACGTGTGACCAGCCCAACGCCACATGGACATCAACAGCAAGCGAGTCCGGCGAGCGCCTAGCAGACTTGCTCGAAGGCGAGGCCTTCATCAGTGCACCGGTGTCGCTGCGCCGCGCCGAGGGCCGGATTTATGTGGTGGCCGACCACCGCGCCGGCAGCAAGGCTGACGCCCTTTTTCTCAGCCACGTCGTGGCGCAGGCTTTTCCGGTGATTGAGAACATCGAACTGGTGGACCGTATGGCTTCGGAAGCGGCCTCCCAAGAACGGCAAAAAATCGCGCTCGACATTCATGACCGCGCGGTGCAGCCCTACATCGGCCTGAGCATGGGCCTGAGCGCCGTCCGCAACAAAGCCGAGCCGAGCAATCCACTGCTAGGAGACATCGACAAACTCAGCGCGATGGCGCGGCAGTCGATCACCGACTTGCGCCACTACGCCGGCACCTTGAAGCAAGCCGATGGCCAGGGCACTTCAAAAGAACCGCTCTACACCGCCGCGCTGCAACAGCAAGCTGAGCAAGTGCGGAATTTTTATGGCGTCGACATAGCCATAGATGTAGCGCACGACTTGCACATCAATGACCGCATGACGGCCGAAGTCCTGCAGATCGTGCGCGAAGGCTTGAGCAATATTTGCCGTCACACGCTGGCTCAGTACGGCGCGCTCAGGCTGCAACGCAGCACTGGTTGGCTGCACATGCAGATTGAAAACGCCGGCGCCAGCGCGCCGGTGCCGGTCTTCAGCCCGCGCTCCATCACCGAACGCGTCGCCTCACTGGGCGGTCTGGTGCGCGTGCATTCAGACGCCGATGGTTTCACTTCGGTCCAAATTCAGATACCCGTTTAGATTCGCTTGAAAGACCGGCATGGACCAGAGTACCCACATCAACACACCACAAACACCATCGCCGATCAGCGTCATGATCATCGACGACCATCCGACCATGCTCTGGGGCCTGAGCCAACTCATCAGCGCTGAAACACCGCGCATGAAAGTCATCGGTACGGCCCGCAACGCGCAAGAAGCCAGCACACACATCAAGGACGCAACACCCGACGTGGTGCTGCTCGACCTCGACCTAGACGGCGACAACGGGCTTGATTTGTTACCCGCGCTGTTGGCCAATCCGGCCACCCGCGTACTGATCTTGACGGGCGAACGCCAGCAGTCGGTGCTAGACCAAGCCGTACAAAAAGGCGCGCGCGGTATTCTGCGCAAAGACGCATCTGCCGAACAAGTGCTCAAAGCGATTGAGAAAGTCCACCAAGGTGAAATATGGCTGGACCGCAGCACACTCGGCCGTGTCTTCACCGAGTTCATGGAACCTGCTGCCGCCCACAAGCCAGACCCAGAAGCGGAGATGAGGGCCAGCCTGACCGGGCGGGAGCGCAAGATCATTCAGATGATCGTCGAAGGCCAAGGCGCCTCCAACAAAGTATTGGCGGCAAAGCTTTTCATCTCTGAACACACTCTGCGCAACCACCTGACCTCGATTTACAACAAGCTCGACGTGGCCAATCGGCTCGAGCTCTACGTCTATGCGGTCAAGCATCAATTAGGCTCGGAGCCCAGCCTTAAAAACCCATCCGCGCACTGAGGCGCAGGGCGCGCGGCTCCATCGGGTGCACATGCCGGTCGGCTATGCCGCCACCGCAACGTCCGCTGCTGACTTCACCAGCCGTACAAGACGCGTAGAAGTATTCAATGTCATTGCCACTTTTGCCGGTTAGGTTGAAAACATCCAAGCCCAGCGACAGTTGCTTGGTAACCGCATAACGGGTACCCAGATTCAAAAGGGATGTGGCGCTTGAGCGCACCGAGTTGAGGCTGTCCAAGGCGCGCGGCCCCATATGCCGCCAGCGCAAAGACGTCGTCCAAGCTCCGGCTGTGTGGGTCACGCCACTGGCCACCACTTGTTCAATCGCATTCGCCACATGGTTGCCTTCACCCGCTGGCGTGTCGCCGGTAAAACTGGCACGTGACAAAGCACCATCCAGCTCTAAGCGCCAGCGCGGATTGACGCGCCAGCGCAAGGTCGCTTCAACGCCCCGCCTGCGGCTGGCCCGGCCGGCTTCAGTTGCGCCGGCGTCGCCGACGTAGACCAACTCTGAGTCAAGCCGGAGTTTCCAGACCGTGGCGGTCAAGCTCAGCTTGTCATCCGGCTTGAAGCGCCAGCCGATTTCAGCACCGTGTCCTTTCACCAGTGCCGGCACTTTGTCGGCAGGCAAGCCGGTTTGCGGGTCTAGCGCGATGGTCGCACCGCGCACGTCGTTGCTGTGAAAACCGACGCCGCCGTTCAAGTACAACTCGGTGCTGGGTGTCACCGTGAAGGCCAAGCCCGCCTTGGGGCTGACGAGCGTGCTTTGGCCGGCACCCGAGTTGACAGCGCCATACATCAGTTCGCGGCTCTGCACCTTGTAGTGCAGGGTATCGCCCCGAACGCCTAGGTAGCCCCGCCAACGATCACTGAAGTTCAGCAGCTGTTGGCCGTAGACAGAGAAAAGATCTTGCGAGACGGCATCCGTGCGCACGGTGGACAAGCGTTCGCGGGCCTCGGTTTTGTACAGCCCGACTTCGCCAATCCGGTCACCCCGCCACTGCGCCCCAAAACTAGCGATCCCGTCTAAACCCAACAGCTGGTTGCCAAGACTGTGCGAGCCCTGCGCACCGAACACATGACGGTGGTCTGTCTGCTGAAATTGATCGCCGTTGACCGGATTGTCTAACGCGTAGGTGAAGTTGGAGAACAAGTCAAAGCGGTAGTCAATGGCGTAAGCACTGAGTTGGGTTTTGGTCTTGGGCCCGTTATCGAACCACTTGCCCGACAGGCTCAAACGCTGCGTGTTACCGCCATCGCTGGGGTCGAGTGTTCCGAAGCGCGAGAGTGAGCCGTCGTTGATCAACCGCTGCGGGATTTGGTCGGTCGAGTTCCATTGGCTTTGATAGGCCATGCCGGTGATGCTGAAACCGCGTGTTGGCGACCCCGAGGAAAACCGCACAAGGGCATTGAGTTTGCGCAAGTTTTCCGGTGAGTCCCAAGGCCCGTTGTTGCTGCCGACCTCGACGGCACCGAGCCAAGTGTGGTCTTGCACAGTTCGAGACCCGGCCATCAAAAAATGTCGATAGTTGTGAGCGCCCAAAGTGACTTCGGCGAACGGGGCTTCAAGGCTGCTGACGTAGTCCATGGAAGCGCTGCCGGCCAAAGAGAAATCGCCCCCGTCCGCAAAGTACGGCCCTTTTCGATAACGTACACCAGAGACCAGTTCGGGAATCAAAAAGTTCAGATCGGCGAACCCTTGTCCATGCCCATGGCTTGGCATGTTGACGGGCATGCCGTCCACAGACATCGCAAAGTCAGTGCCGTGATCGAGGTTGAACCCGCGCAAAAAATATTGGTTGGCTTTGCCGTCCCCAGAATGCTGGGTGGCCACGACGCCAGGAACAGCTTCGACGATGTCGCCCGGTCTTAATTTCGGGCGGGCTTGAAATGAGGCCAAGTCTGCAGCGCCTTCGCTTGCGCTGTCGGCAGTGCCGATGCTTGCATCACGTGGGCCAAAGACCTCCACTTCTGGAAGATGATGGTCTTGCGCATTGCCTTTGTTGGCAAAGCAGGCGATCAGCAGCAAGCAGACATATTGGCGAAGCATTGATAAACAGAAGTGTGCGCGTGAAGGTTTTGATTATCAATGCGTCAGTGATGACATCTGACATTTCACGCCGCTTTGCGTGCCCGCCAACCCATCCAGAATTCAGCCAACACCACCACCGCCGCCGA